>JAEWMV010000054.1 GCA_023393045.1 Bacillota bacterium
TATCTCTTCGTACGTCTTGCCCTGCTGCTCCACCCAGGTGTAGTACTTGAGGTTGTGGACGCGCTGCGGTCCTGATAGGTCAGTTCCTGTATGGTATCGGTGCGCACGCCGTGCAGATGCTCGGAGAAATCGCGCGCGGCGACGAGGGAAGAATACTTGCCCTGCTGCTCGTCGAGCTCGGCCACGCGGCTCTCGTACATCTCGGCGCTATCCGTGCCGACGGTTGCGATCACGTCGTTGCCGGTCAGCTCGTAGTACTTGGCGAACTTGATGCAGCAAAGCACATTGGCGATGCCGCTGATGCCAAGCAGGGAAAGCTGGTCGATGGTCTTTTGCGGCACGCCCGCGACCTCGCGCAGGTACTTGTGGCCGTCCTCGGTGTTGAAGAGGCGCAGCAGGTTCTGGGAATCCTCGTCGTCGATGGCGATGACCATATCCGTGTTCTTCACATTGAGGATCCAGGGCACGTGCTTGTCGCCGATGCCTTCTATGCGGTGGCCGCCAAAGCCGTTGTTGAGCAGCGTGGGGCACTGCAGCGCCTCGCCCACGGCGAGCTTGGAGTAGGGATACTGTTCCTTGAGGTAGTCGCCCGCGCTCATGGTGCCCGCGGAGCCGCTGGTGAAGCACGCGCCTGCGAAACGGGTATCCTTGGTCTTGATGGACTCGTACGCGTCCGCGATGGCCTTGCCCGTCACCTGATAGTGCCAGAGGACGTTGCCCATCTCCTCGAACTGGTTGAAGATCACGACGTCCTCGCGGGTATGCCGGAGTTCCCACGTCTTGTCGAAGATTTCCTTCACGTTGCTCTCGCAGCCGGGGGTGGCGATGACCTCGCCCGCGATCTTCGAGAGCCAATCGAAACGCTCACGGCTCATCTCGGCGGGGAGTATGGCGATGGAGTCGCAGCCGAGCAGCTTGGAGTTGTACGCGCCGCCGCGGCAGTAATTGCCGGTGGAGGGCCACACCGCCTTGTGGTAGGTGGGGTCAAACTGGCCGGTGACGAGGCGCGGCGCGAGGCAGCCAAAGCTTGCGCCTACTTTATGGCAGCCCGTGGGGAACCATTTGCCGCACAGCACGATGATGCGCGCGTCTACGCCGGTGAGGGAGCTTGGCAGCTCGATGAAGTTGACGTCGCCGAAGCCGCCGCCCTGCATGGTGGGCTCGTTGCGCCATGTGATGCGGAAAAGGTTGAGCGGGTTGATGTCCCAAAGGCCCACGTTGCGCAGGGCCTTTTTGACCTTTTCGGGCACGAGGGAGGGATTGCGCATCTGCGCGAAGGTGGGGATGAGTATGTTGCGCTCCTTGGCGCGCTCTATGGCGCGCTCGAGCTTCTTCTCATTGATGGTGAGATCGATCATGCTTTTGCCCCCGTTATCTGTATTTTTTCGCGCCTGGCAGCGCTTTTATTCCGCCTATAGTGTACCCTGCGCCGCGCGCTTTGTAAAGGGGTTAAACAAAATAATTTTGTACATACCTAAAATATTTTGTTGACGCGGAATGCTCTCTTATTTTTGGACGAATGGGCACACGATATGCGCAAAAGGGCGGGGAAGCATAACGCTTTCCCGCCCGCGGTATAAACGATTGATTGCGCTTTATCTGTTTTCGTACGTCCTCTTCACGATTTCAACCAGTATATCCGTCACCTTTTCGAGCGACTGCACGGGAATCATCTCGCGCCTGCCGTGGAAGAAGTAGCCGCCCGTGCACAGGTTGGGGCAGGGGAGGCCCATGTAGGAGAGGCGCGCGCCGTCCGTGCCGCCGCGTATGGGCACGATGATGGGCGCGACATCAAGCGCTTCCATGGCGGCCTTGGCAGTCTCGATGAGGTGGAAGTGGGGCAGTATCTGCTCCTTCATATTGTAATAGGAATCCTTGATGGAAAGCTTGAGCGTTTCCTCGCCGTGCTTGATGTTGATGAACGCCGCGGCCTTGCGCATGAGCGCTTTCCTCTGCTCGAAGCGCTCCCTGTCGTGGTCGCGCACGATGTAGCGCAGGTCGGCTTTTTCCGTAGTGCCTTTGAAGGAAAGCAGATGGTAGAAGCCCTCGTAGTTCTCGGTATGCTCCGGCCGCTCGAAGGGGGGCAGCATGGCGTCGAACTCTTGGGCGATGTGGATGGCGTTCTTCATCTTGTCCTTGGCGGAGCCGGGGTGGATGGAAAGCCCGCTCACGGAAACGGACGCGCTGCATGCGTTGAAGTTTTCGTATTCGATTTCGCCCAGCGCCCCGCCGTCCACGGTGTAGGCGAAGTCCGCGCCGAAACCCGGAACGTCGAACATGTCCGCGCCCGCGCCGACCTCCTCGTCCGGGGTGAAGGCCACGCAGATTTTCCCGCGGCGTATCTCGGGATGGGCGAGGAGGAATTCGCACATGGTGAGGATTTCGGCAATGCCCGCCTTGTCGTCCGCGCCCAACAGCGTTGTGCCGTCCGTCACGATGAGGTCCTGCCCCACGAGGTCGGCGAGCGCGGGGAAGGTCGCCTCGTCGATGGCGAGTTCGCGGTTGAGGTAGATGTCCCCGCCGGGGTAATTTTCAACGACGCGCGGGAGCACGTCCTTGCCGGAAACCTCGGGCGAGGTATCCATGTGGGCGATGAAGCCCAGCGCGGGCAGGCCCGGCGCGGTTTCGGGAAGGAACCCGTACACATAGCAATGCTCGTCCACGCGCACATCATGAAGCCCCATCTCCCGCATCTCGTCCGCAAGCGTGCGGGCGAGCGCAAACTGCTTGTCCGTGCTGGGTATTTTTCCTGCGTTTTCCGCGGATTGCGTGTCGAATGAAACGTATTTTAAAAACCTTTCCACGACCCTTGACATGCTGCAAGCCTCCGTTCATTTTTATGGTTTAGCACCGAAATCATATACGAGTTGCCACTTGTCTATTCTAGCATAATGTAGTATAATCAACAAGCAATCCGCACCGGCCGGGCGAGCGACGCCGCCGTGCAAAGCGCCCCCCAAACCCGCGTCTATATTTGGTTTCAAGCACTTTACGCTCTTTCGGAAGGGGAAACGATGGATAATATCGTAGGCTACAAGTGCACGCTCTGCGGCGCGCAATTTCCATATGACGAATCGATGACCTGCCCGCATTGCGGGGAAAAAGGCATCCTGGACATACTCTTTGATTATGACTATATAAAAAAGCATTTCAACAAGACCTTCCTCGCTTTTAGCAGGGACAACAGCATGTGGCGCTACGCGCAGCTGCTGCCGCTTGCGCCGCGCGATTTTTCGCCCTTCCTTCGCGTGGGCTGGACGCCGCTCTACCCCTCCAACAGGCTGGGGGACGAGCTGGGCCTGAAAAAGCTCTATATCAAGGACGACGGGCTCAACCCCACGGCGTCGCTGAAGGATCGCGCCTCGGGCGTGGCCGTCGCCAAGGCGGTGGAGCTCGGGTATGACACCATCGCCTGCTCGAGCACGGGCAACGCGGCTTCCTCGCTCGCAGGCAACGCCGCGCGCATGGGATTGAAGTCCGTCATCTTCGTGCCGGAGCGCGCGCCGGAGGGCAAGCTCGCGCAGCTTCTCATCTTCGGCGCGAAGGTCATCAGCGTCAAGGGCGATTATCGGGCCACGTTTGAGCTTTCCCGCGCGGCCATTGAAAAATACGGCTGGTATAACCGCAACGCCGGCATCAACCCCATATTGACAGAGGGCAAAAAGACCGTTGCTTTGGAGATTGCCGAGCAGCTCTCGTGGGAGCCCACGGATTGGGTCGCCGTGTCGGTGGGGGACGGGTGCACCATAGGCGGCGTATACAACGGTTTTCGCGACCTATATGAGCTTGGCATGATCGCGCGCATCCCCAAAATACTCGGCGTGCAGTCCACGGGCTGCAGCCCCTTTGTCAACGCCGCAAAAACCGGCGGCGCGCTTGAGCCGGCGGAGGAAAACACCATCGCGGACTCCATCGCCGTGGGCGTGCCGAGGAACCCCGTGAAGGCGCTTCGCGCGGTGAGCGAGTCGGGCGGGAGCTGGATTGCCGTTTCGGATGAGGACATACTCGAGGCCATGCGTTCCCTCGGCCGCACGGAGGGCGTTTTCGGAGAGCCCGCGGGCGTGACCGCCACGGCGGGCGTACGCGCCGCCGTCGCCGCAAAAATCATCAAGCCGAAGGAAACCGTCACCGTCATCAATACGGGCAGCGGCCTCAAGGACGTAAAAAACGCGCTTCGCGCCGCGGGCAGGCCCTATGCCTGCGAGCCGGAGCTTGCCGCGCTCGAAAAAAGCGGCGCGCTCAATTGAGTGTCGGGCCCGTTTGGGCCTCGATATAAATATTTCCCCAAAGAAAAAATAGGAGGATATCGGACAAATGAAGAAACTGTTTGCCATCGCCCTCGCGCTTGTCATGGTACTGGGCCTTGCGGCCTGCGATACCGCGGGCAATAACGGCGAGAAGGATCTCAAGATCGGCGTCATTCTCGTGCATGACGAGAACACCGGTTACGACGAGGCGCACATCCGGGGCATCGAGAAGGCGGCCCAGGCCGTCGGCATCGACCCCAAGGACCCGAACCAACTGGTCTGGAAGTACAACATTGAGGAGAAAGAGGTCTGCTACGACACCGCCATGGACCTCGTGGAGCAGGGCTGCACCTACATCTTCTCGGACAGCTACGGCCATCAGGACTTCATGCTCCAGGCCGCAGAGGAGAGCCCCGATACGGTGTTCGTCGCCATGACCGGCGACAAGGCCGCTCTCTCCGGACTGCCCAATTACAAGAACGCTTTCCCGCACACGTTTGAGTCGCGCTATGTGTCCGGCGTCGTGGCTGGCATGAAGCTCCAGCAGCTCATCGACGAGGGCAAGGTGGCCGATTCCAACAAGAATGCGGACGGCGCCATCAAGATCGGCTACGTCGGCGCGTTCCCCTACGCGGAAGTGGTCTCCGGCTACACCGCCTTCTACCTCGGCGTGAAGTCCATCGTGGACAATGTGCAGATGGACGTCACCTATACCAACTCCTGGTATGACCCCACCGCCGAGGCTGAGGCCGCCAACTCCCTCATTTCCCGCGGCTGCATCATCCTCAGCCAGCACGCCGACTCCACCGGCGCTCCTTCCGCCTGCGAAGCGCAACTCCAGGCCGGCACCACCGTGTACTGCGTGGGTTACAACATCGACATGCTCTCCGTTGCCCCCAACGCCGCCCTCACGAGTGCGCAGAACGACTGGAGCGTCTACTACACCTACGCCTTTAACTGCGCCGTCAACGGCGAGGAAATCGCAACCGACTGGTCCGAGGGCTATGCCACCGGCACCAACATGATTTCCCCGCTCGGCGAGAGCTGCGCGCCCGGCACCGCCGAGAAGGTGGCCGAGGTTGAGGCCGCCATCAAGGACGGCACCCTGCAGGTGTTCGACACTTCGAAGTTCACCGTGAACGGCGAAACCATCACCTCCTATCTTGCCATCGACAAGGACGGCGACTTTAACGGCGACGAGGGCGAGGCCATCGAAAACGGCATCTTCTACGAATCCAAGCTGCGCAGCGCGCCGTATTTCGGCCTGCGTATCGACGGCATCACCGAGCTCAACTGACACGCTGTTTTAAGGGCTCTCCGTCAATAGTTGGGGTAGAGAGAAAATAGACTAAGATCAGCGGGCTGATTGCGGGAGAGCGATCAGCCCGCATTGTCGTTGACGGTGGCGAGGATGCGGGCGCGGAAATTGCGGAAGTTG
>JAEWMV010000069.1 GCA_023393045.1 Bacillota bacterium
CAGGCTGGACGTGCCCGTGATGAAGGAAATCGCAGATTCCCTGCGCGAAAAGGGAGTTGACCTCGGGGAGGATATACTCACAGTGGAGGATATGGCCAAAGCGGTATGCCAATCGTTGTTGAAAAACTGAATTATTCCTATATGCAGGGCAGCGCGCTCACCAACGCCGCGCTGGGTGACATCACCCTCACCGTCAGCGACGGCGAGTTTTTGGGCCTCATCGGCCACACCGGCAGCGGCAAAAGCACGCTGGTGCAGCACCTCAACGGCCTTTTGCAGCCGACCTCCGGCACGGTCACGGTCGATGGCTACAACATGGCGGACAAGAAGCAACGCCAACTCGGGCGCAGGCTCGTGGGCATGGTGTTCCAGTATCCCGAATACCAGCTTTTTGAGGAAACCGTCGCGCGCGACGTGGCCTTTGGCGTGAAAAACATGGGCGTCGCCGAGGCGGAAGCCATCGAGCGCGCGCACGAGGCTATGGCGCTTGTGGGCCTTGACCCGAAGCGCTTTGCCGAAAAATCCCCGTTTGAACTTTCCGGCGGGGAGAAGCGCCGCGCCGCGCTTGCGGGCATCATTGCCATGCGGCCGAAATACCTCGTGCTCGACGAACCCATGGCGGGCCTCGACCCGCTGGGCCGCCGCGGCATATTGGATACGATAGACCGCCTTCGCGCCACGCTCGGCTGCGCGGTGGTGATGATTTCCCACTCCATGGACGACCTTGCGGATCGCGCGGAACGCGTGGCCGTGCTCAACGAGGGAAGCCTGCTCATGCTCGACACCACGGCCAACGTTTTTGCCAAGAGCGAGCTGCTTTTATCCGTGGGGCTGGACGTGCCGCAGGTCTCCCGCCTGTGCCTGAGGCTGCGCGAGGAGGGCATAGAGCTACCCGAGGGCATCTACGATAAGACCATATTGGAAAAGGCGCTGCTGCGGCTTTTCGGGAAGGAGGCCGAAGCGTGATCAGGGACATCACTTTGGGTCAGTATTTCCCGGGCAATTCCGCCATACACCGGCTTGATCCGCGCACGAAGCTGCTGGGCATGATCGCCTACATCGTGATCGTGTTCCTCATCGATTCGCTGCCGCTTTTCCTCCTGCCCGCCGTTTTCGTGCTCCTGACGGCAATGCTCGCCAAACTGCCGCTTTCCTACCTCGTTAAATCGCTCAAGCCCATACGGCTGCTGCTCATTTTCATGTTCGTCATCAACCTCTTCATGGTGAAAACGGGGGACGCGCTCATTGAATGGAGCTTCATCCGCATCACCGAGGGCGGCGTGTGGCAGGCGGTGTTCATCACGCTGCGGCTGATACTGCTGCTTTTGGGCACGAGCCTGATGACGCTTACCACCACCCCCATCGCGCTCACGGACGGCATGGAAAAGCTGCTCACGCCGCTCTCGAAGCTGGGCTTTCCGGCGCACGAGCTTTCCATGATGATGACCATCGCCCTTCGCTTCATCCCCACGCTCATCGAAGAGGCGGATAAGATTATGAAGGCGCAGATGGCGCGCGGCGCGGACTTTGAAAGCGGCAACCTCATCCGCCGCGCAAAGAGCATGGTGCCGGTGTTGGTGCCGCTCTTTATCAGCGCGTTTCGCCGCGCGGACGAGCTTGCCATGGCCATGGAGAGCCGCTGCTACCACGGGGGCGAGGGGCGCACGCGCATGCATATCTTAAAATTGCGCGCGCCGGACGGTTTCGCCGCGCTGACGCTCGCGGTGATGACCGCCGCCATCATACTCGGCGAAAGGCTGCTCTTTTGAGCGCGCGCGGCAGGAATATTACGCTGATTGCCGCCGGGGCGCTGCTCGTCATCGCCCTGATACTCGCCGTGAGCATTGCGGGGGACGACCCGCTTGCGGACGTCGCGGAAGAAATCAACGCCTTTGGCTACTCTCTCACGCCTGAGGACTTCTATGTGCTCGGCGGCGCGGGGGATACGAGCATCGCGGCGCTGCTCGAAAAGGACGAGGCGGAGCTTGCGCCCGTCGTCGAGGCGAGCCGCGCCTGCGGCTTCCCTTCGGATACGCTTGCCACGGGGGACATCACGGCGCTGCTTGCCAACACGGACAAGGGCGTCGTCACCGTATACATGCGGGACGGCAACATAGAGCTTTGCTTTTTGCAGACCGAAGAAGGGGAGATACTGCCGCTCAAATGACGCGCGTACGCATGATCATCCAATATGACGGCACGGGCTACGAGGGCTGGCAGAGGCAGCTCACGGGGCTCGGCGTGCAGCAGGTATTGGAAGAGGAGTTGCAAAAGCTCACGGGCGAAAAGATCGTGCTCCACGCCTCCGGCCGCACGGACAGCGGCGTGCACGCGCGCGCGCAGGTGGCGCACTTCGACACAAACGCGCGCATACCGCCTGAAAAATTTGCCTACGCGCTCAACACCGGCCTTCCCCCGGACATCCGCATCGCCTACAGCGGCGAGGCGGCGGGCTTCCACGCCCGCTTCGACGTGGTGAGAAAGCATTACCGCTACACCCTCTTCCACGCCCCGCACGCGGACCCGTTTTATCGCAACACGGCGCTTCACGTCTACGGCGCGCTCGACGTGGCGGCGATGAACGAGGCTGCCGCGCGCGTATGCGGCACGCATGACTTCGCGGCATTCATGGCGGCGGGGATAGAGCCTGAAACCACCGTGCGCACGATTTACTCTTCGCACTGGACGGACGCGGGCAGGCTCGTGTATTATGACATCGCGGGCAGCGGCTTTCTCTACAACATGGTGCGCATACTCGCGGGCACCATGCTCGAGATCGGCATGGGCAGGCGCGACGTAAACTCCATTGAAACAGCCCTCGCATCGGGCAAGAGGAACGACGCGGGGCCCACCGCCCCGGCGCGCGGCCTTGCCCTCACGCGGGTGGAATATAAGGATTTTGACACGGAGGACTATATACCATGCGCAACATTCTCGTGACGATGCAAACGGAGGCGGAGCACCGGGACATGCTCAAAGCCGCCGCCCCCGACGCGCAGATCGTCTATAAAAAGAACAGCGAACTAATGCAGCAGGACGTGGACGCGGCCGAAATCATCTTCGGCAACCCGCCGCCCGCGCTCATAAAGAATGCGAAGAATTTGAAGCTCCTTCAGCTTTTCACGGCGGGTACGGACGGCTATCTGCCCGTTTTGCCGGAAGGCTGCGCGCTCGCCAACACCACGGGCGCGTTCGGCCTTGCCATCGGCGAGCACATGCTTGCCTCCACCCTCATGCTCATGAAGCGGCTGCATCAATATAGGGACAATCAGGCGCGCCGCGAGTGGAAGGACATGGGGGGCGTGACCTCGCTCGAGGGAGCGACGGTAGTCGTTCTGGGCCTCGGGGACATCGGCGGCGCGTTCGCCGCCAAATGCAAGGCACTGGGCGCATACGTCATCGGCGTACGGCGCGCGGACGCAAAGAAGCCCGATTATGCGGACGAGCTCGTCTTAACGAGGGACATCGACGCGGTTTTGCCCCGCGCGGACGTCGTAGGCATGGCGCTGCCCGATACGCCGGAAACTTCGGGCATGCTCGACGCGCGGCGCATCGCCATGCTAAAAGAGGGCGCCATCGTCGTCAACGTCGGCCGCGGCAGCGCCATCGACCAGGACGCGCTTGCGGACGCGATAGAAAAGAGGGGCATACGCGCCGCGCTCGACGTGACTGTGCCCGAGCCCCTTCCCCCGGAAAGCAGGCTGTGGGGGCTTGAAAACTGCCTCGTCACGCCCCACATATCGGGCTTTTTCCACCTGAGGGCGACGCAGGACCGCATGGTGATGATCGCCTGCGAAAACATACGGCGTTATATCGCGAAAAGGCCGCTCATTAATCTGGTTGATTGTGAAACGGGCTACCGCAAGAACAAATACGACGGAGGAAAGGACGCAATCCAATGAACACAGGAAAACTCGTGCGCGCGGCGCTGATGACCGCCATCGTTATGGCGCTGACTTTAATCGTGCTGCCCCTGCCCATGAGCCAGGGCTACATCAACCTTGGGGACGCGGGCG
The DNA here is from genome assembly GCA_023393045.1 of Bacillota bacterium. Taxonomy (GTDB): domain Bacteria; phylum Bacillota; class Clostridia; order Christensenellales; family CAG-138; genus Phil1. The sequence continues at coordinate 4,017 of JAEWMV010000069.1, forward strand.
TTTACGCCGCCGTGGCCGCCGTGGGCGGCATATGGGGCGTGGCCGCGGCGGCGCTTGGCAGCGCGCTTGCGGACATCATACTCGCCTACACGCTCTACGCCCCGGCGACGTTCATCATCAAGGGGCTGGCGGCGCTTTTCGCGCTGCTCTTCCTCAAACGCCTCAAGGGCGCGTGGCGCTTTCTTGGCCTCGCCGCGTGCGGCGTGTTCATCGCGGGCGGCTACCTCGTGTTCGAGTGGGCGTTTGTGACGGAAAGTTTTGCCGCAGCGCTCGTCAATCTGCCCTTCAACCTCGTGCAGGCCGTCGTGGGCGCGGCGCTGGGCTTTGTGCTCATCAGCTTTATGGAAAAAGTCCATCTCAACGAAAAATAAGGCTTCACAAAGCGACTTTATGGGCGTCGGCATCTCGCAGCAAAGGAGGCCGCTATGGATACCCAAATTATCCTGCTCGCCGCGCTGATCTTTTTTGCGCTCGTCAACACGGTGCTCATCGTGCTGCTGCTCTCCCGGCGAAGCAGCGAGGCGGACGCGCACAAGCGCATAGAGCATGAAACGGCGGAGAATTTCCGCGCCATGCGCGCGGAAATTGCGGAAACCACGCAGCGCTCCGTGCGCGGCATGGGCGAGGCGCTTTTGAACGAGCAGCACCGCGCAACGCTCTCGCAGGAGGAGCGCTTTAAAACCTTTTCCGTGGAAAACGAGCAGAAGCTTGAAAACATACGCCAGACTGTGGAGCGCAGACTTGCCGCCATGCAGGAAGAAAACGGCAAGAAGCTCGACGAGATGCGCGGCGTGGTGGACGAAAAACTGCAAAAAACGCTGGAAGAAAAGCTGACCCATTCCTTCGCGCTCGTGAGCGACAGGCTCGAGCAGGTCTACAAAGGCTTGGGCGAGATGCAGACCCTCGCCGCAGGCGTGGGCGACCTTTCCAAGGTGCTGTCCAACGTGAAAACGCGCGGCATGCTCGGCGAAATCCAGCTTGGCGCGATACTTTCCGAAATCCTCTCCCCCGAGCAGTACCTGACGAACACGCCAGTAAAAAAGGGTTCCGCAGAACGGGTGGAGTTCGCCATCAAGCTGCCCGCGGAGGACGGCGCGCCCGTGCTGCTGCCCATCGATTCCAAATTCCCCATGGACGCGTACATGGCGCTTTGCGACGCGTACGAGAGCGGCAATCCCGATGCGGTGAAGCTCGCGCAGGAGCAGTTGAAGGCGCGCGTGAAGGGCTTTGCAAAGGAGATACGGGACAAATACATCTGCCCGCCCGACACGACGGAATTCGCGGTGATGTTCCTCCCCACGGAGGGGCTCTACGCCGAGGTCGTGAAACTTGGCATGGTGGAAACGCTGCAAAAGGACTGCCGCGTGAACGTGGCGGGCCCCAGCACCATGGCGGCGCTCCTAAACAGCTTGCAGATGGGCTTTCGCACGGTCGCCATACAGAAGCGCAGCGGCGAAGTATGGAAGGTGCTCGGCGCGGTCAAAACCGAGTTCGCCAAATTCGAGGAAACGCTCGAAAAGGCGCAGAAGCAGCTTGACCGCGTGCATGGCGACCTCGACACACTCATCGGCACGCGCACGCGCAGCATACGAAGGACGCTCAGGGGCGTTGAGTCCCTGCCCGAAGCCGAAGCGCCCAAGGTGCTCGAGATCGCGGACATCGGGGAAGCCGAGGAGGGCGACGCCTAAGGTCCCTTGCGGTATATATGAATATATTCGGGACAATTTGTTGACGGGACGCATATCCGATGTAAAAATATCCAAAGACTACATCGGAGGTGTTTTATGTTCCGAACACTGGACGAAATCCTGTCTTTCATCGAGGACAACGGCATACGGATGGTCGACTTCAAGCTGACCGATATCGACGGGCGCTGGCGGCACATACTCATCCCCGCCCGGCGTTTTTGCGCGGACACGCTTGAAAGCGGCATCGGCTTTGACGGGAGTAATTACGGCTACGCGCCCGTGGAAAACAGCGACATGGTATTCCTGCCGGACATCGCAAGCGCTTTCCCCGACCCGTTCGCGTCCGTGCCCACGCTTGCCATGACGGGGGACGCGATGGTCATCGACCACCCGCATAACCGCCCCTTCGACCAATACCCCCGCAACGTCGCGCGCCGCGCGATCGAGTACATGCAAGCTACGGGTGTCGCGGACGAGATGATCATCGGCCCGGAGTTCGAGTTCCACGTGTTTGAATCCGTCAATTTTGAAGCGGTCCCGGGGAGCGTAAGATGCGGCATCGTATCGTCCGAAGCGGGCTGGGACGGCGGCAGCGATGGGCGCGCCCTGCAGCGCCTCGGGGGGTACCATATCGACAAGCCCGGAGACGGGACAAGCGATTTGAGGAGCCGCATGTGCCTTCTCATGGAGGACATGGGCATCAAGGTCAAGTACCACCATCACGAAGTGGGCGGCTGCGGGCAGCTTGAAATCGAGGTGGAGCTTTGCGAAATGGCAAAGATGGCCGACGCTACGATGCAGGCGAAGTACGTCATCAAAAACGCGGCGGCCGAGGCGGGGCTCACCGCCACCTTCATGCCAAAGCCGGTTTTGGGCGAGGCGGGCAACGGCATGCATGTGCATATGCTGCTGTTGAAAAACGGCGAGCCGGTCTTTTACGATGAAAAGGGTTACGCGCAGCTTTCCCAAACCGCGCTGCACTTCATAGGCGGCCTCCTTGCCCACGCGCGCGCGCTGTGCGCCCTCACGAACCCCACGACGAATTCCTTCCGGCGGCTCGTACCGGGCTTTGAGGCGCCCGTGACCATAGGCTACGCCACAGCGAATCGCAGCGCGGTCATCCGCATACCGGCCTACGCCAAATCGCCCCGGGTAAAGCGCTTTGAGCTTCGGAATCCCGACGCCACCTGCAACCCGTATTACGCCTATGCCGCCATACTCATGGCAGGGCTCGACGGCGTAAAAAATTGCACCGATCCGCAGGAGCACGGCTGGGGCCCCTTCGATTTCAACCTCTACGACCTTTCCCCCACCGAAAAAGCGAAGATCGACAGCCTGCCCGCGCATCTCTACGAGGCGCTCGACGCGCTCGAGGAAGATCACGCATGGCTCACTGCCGGCGGCGTTTTTCCCGAAAGGCTCGTTGAAATATGGATCGAGCGCAAGCGGTGCGAGGCCCAAGCCGTGGAGCGCGTGCCGCATCCGGCGGAGTTTGAAAGGTATTACGACATTTGACGGATGCGGGCGGATACGGTCCATCCCATGCGGGTCTCTATTGAATCGCCATATAAATCGCGGGCGGCTGACAGCCGCCCGCCTACAGGTCGGAACGCAAAAAATGGCTCTACACTAAACATTGGGGTAAAGGGATAAAAAGAGAAGCATACCGCTTCAAAATCTTGTAGACTAAGGTTACCACACGCAAAACCTACAAGACAAAGGAGACGGATATGCTT
>JAEWMV010000148.1 GCA_023393045.1 Bacillota bacterium
TTTTGACGAGGTCCTCGCGCGCGGCAAGCTTCTTTTTCGCGTCGTTGAAGTAAAAGCGCTTGATACCTTCCTCCACGGGATACAGGAGGAAATAAACGAGCAGCACGAACAGGGGCAGCAGCATGCCCGGCGCGTAGCGCAGGAGGAAGGGCGACATGTACGTCCACCAGTCCGTGCCGTACTGCCACGCTACGAGCCGCATAAAGAACAGTATGGAGAATAAAAACGCCACGCCCCATTCCACGAGGAGGAAGCGTATGATCCTGCCCGTGAAGACGAGCGGCTTCACATGCTCTTTTTTCGCATATCCAAAATAGAAGACGGCAAGCAGGAGGATATAGATGAAATCCGCAGCGGAAAAGCAGATTTTCGCGAGGAGGTTCTCGCTGCCTCCAAGGAAAGCGTAGCTCGCGCGAAGGAGCAGGGCCGCGATTCCGGCAAAAAGATAGGGAACGAAATCGGACGCGATATGCCTGACGAGCCATTTGAGGTACATCCTTCCCTGATAGCTCTCAAGCTGCATGATGTGCAAAAGCGGTATGGATGCCGCGGCGACCGCGGCCCCCATGAGCACGCACAGCGCATATGCCATGACGTTTTGAAGCATAAATGCCCCCTTAATCCCTAAAATAAGCCTTCATCACCGCGCAAAACTGCGCGTATCTGTCGGCGTATGAAAAATGTCCCGCGCCGTCCAGCACCGCAAGACCGGAGTTCCTGATTTTCGCCTCCATCATTTTGGCCATGTACATGGGCGTGTAATCGTCCCGATCGCCCCATACGAGGAGGGTCTCGTTTTCTATGCGCGAAAGCCTGTCGGTCAAATCGAGGTTGACGACCTTCACGAAGGTCTTGCGCATCACGTCGCTCTTCAATGCCCGATAATCGGCGCTGCCCGCGTTTTTCTGCTTTGCGCTAAGGCCGAGGGCATCATCGAGCGGCTTAATCTTCGCGAGCGCCTTGCCGAGCTTATATGCATACACCCTGGCGTAATAGCCCAAAGAGCGTTTCGGGCGTATGCCCGCCGCGTCCACGAGCGCAAGCTTGCCGAAAAGCTTTGGCTCTTCGCTCGCAAGCAGTATCGTCACCCTGCCGCCGAAGGAATGGCATATGACGTCGCAGCCCTCTATCCCCTGCTCCCGGATGAACTGCCGCGTCAGGGCGGCGTATTCCGGCACGCCCCAGGGTTCCTTCGGCTCCTCGCTTTTGCCGAAACCGGGGAAATCGAGCAGCACGGCCTCGCGCGAAAGCTCGTTGACGCAGCGCGCAATGGGGCGCACGGCTTGCATGTCCGCGCCCCAGCCGTGGAGAATCAGCACGGGCTTGCCCGCGCCCATGCGCTCGTATTCGATGGCGGCGCCGTTTATCTCCGCTTGCACGCGCGCCTCACTCCTTGTGTTTGAGCGCGCGCAGGCGCTCCACATAGCCTTCCTTGTTTTCCTGCCGCGCGCGCGCAATGGCCATGGCGCCTGCGGGCACGTCGCAGGTTATGGTGGAACCCGCGGCGGTATATGCGTCGTCCCCCACGCTCACGGGGGCGACGAGGTTGGTCTGACAGCCGAGGAACACGTCGTTGCCTACTTTCGTGCGGTGCTTTTCAAACCCGTCGTAATTGACGAACACGGAGCCGCAGCCCACGTTGACGCGCTCCCCCACGTCCGCATCGCCGATGTAGGAGAGGTGCGGCATCTTCGTGCCGCGGCCTATGACGGAATTTTTAACCTCCACAAAATCGCCCACCTTGCAGTTATCCGCAAGCACCGTGCCGGGGCGCAGGTTCACAAAGGGGCCGATCTTGACGTTGTCGCCTATGATAACATCGTTTGAAACGACGTAGATGAGCTCACAGTTCTTGCCGATCCTCGTGTCGTCGAGGACGCAGCCCGTTTTGATGACGCTGCCCTCGCCGATTTCGGTTTTGCCCGAAAGCGTGACGCCGGGATGAATCTGCGCGTCCCTGCCGATTATGACGTCGGGGCCGATGTTCGTCGTCGCGGGATCCATGATGCTTACACCGTTTTCAAAATGCTTCTGCAATATGCGCGCCCTCATGAGACGCTCGCAGAGCGAAAGCCGCGCCCTGTCGGCCGCCGGGACGCAAAGTGGCGCCTCGATAAGAAGTTCCCGCCCGCACACGCCATAGTCGCAAAGCAGCGCAACAAGGTCGTAGAGCGAAGCGCTCCCAGACGCGTCCGCGAGCGCCCTCCTGAGCGCCCAGTGTGCGAAGCACCACGCGCCCGCGTGCAATACGCAGCCCGACTCCTCATCCGCGTACACAAGCGCGGCCACGCCTTCTGCGCAAGCCGCCTCAACGAGCGCGCCGTAATATTCGCCCGGAATCAACGGGACGTTCGCATAAGTAACAAGCACGAGGCCGTGGATATCCGGCGCAGCTTCAAGCGCGCGCGCCAACGCGTCCGCCTCGCCTGCGGGATTTTCCTGTATCGCATAAGAGGCGACATCGCCCAAAGTTTTTTCAATTTCGCGGCCCTGTCCCTGCACGAGTACGGGCTTTGCTTCGGAATACGGCGAAACGGCCTTGAGCGCCCATTGGGCAAGGCTTCTGCCGCACACGCGCATGAGCGCCGCCGGAGAGGAGGAATTCATCCTCGTGCCGCTGCCCGCGGCAAGAATCACGGCAAAATCAGCTTTCATATCTTCCTCCACACATGCAGTATTTTATGTTCGCTCACAAGGCGTGTCAAGCCGCGCGGTCATTGCATACAAGTATATTTCGCGCGCGGGCGATATGTGACACAGAAACTTCATTTGCATCGTAACCCGAATGACGGTATAATGTCATGCAAATAAACCATTAACACTTGACGCGGAGGGTCTTTTGTCCGATATATATTCCTTTATCATTTTCGCCGCGCTCGTCCTTTCGGGCGTCGTGCTCTGCGTTCGCTCCTCGCGCAAGGGCGAAGGCGCTTTCGGCACGCTCTATGTTTCGCTCTTCATGCTTTCCCTCTACGCGGCGTTCCTCTTAAAGCGCGGCAACGCCGCGCAGGCCGTGGACGCCTTTGTGCCCTTCTACAAGCTCTTTGCGCTGCGCGAGTACGGATATGCCTCCATACTGCGCGATCTCCTCTGCTTCGCGGTGCCCTTCTTCCTCGCGGGGCTTTTCATCGTGCCCGCTTTGCGCAACGTGGGCCTGTTCTGGGCTGCTGTGACGGGGCTGATGGCCTCATTGTTTTTCAACGTGTATCCCCTTTTCAACGGCATGAGCTTTGTGACGGACGAATACGTCTACGCCGCCATCGGCTGCGCGACGGGCGCATCCGTCTATGTGCTGCTCGCCAATCTCCTCAAAAAGCGTCTGCCCTTTGAAAAGTTCAGGCTGCCCTTGCCGCGGCGCTCGCGTGTGCGCGCCTCGCTCGTGCTTTTTTCGGCGGTGTATCTTGGCATTGCGCTCGTGATGGTGTTCGATTACGGCACGACCTATGCGCCCATACAGTTCTTTGAGAGCGAAACCCCCCTGCCCAAGGATATTGCGCTTGAATGCGCGCTTTCCTCCGAAGCGGGCCGCGCGAACATTTACATCCCCTCCAACGTCCCGCCCTCCGAAAAGGCCGCAGCGCTCGTATCGCAACTCAACATAGCGGGCAGCGTTTTGTATCAGGACGGCACCTATACGGCCTCCGACGGCGCCGCAAAGCTCACCCTAACCGACAGCGGAAGCTGGGTTTATGAATATGGCGGCACGCCCGAGGGCGAATTGCCCACCGCTCAAAGCGCACAGGAGGCCGTTTACGCGTTCTTCGGGGAAAGGGACCTGATGACCGTCAGCCTCGATCAGACCACCGACGTCATCGAGCATGACGACGCCAACGGCGCGCTGGACGGCTATGAAATCTATCTTTCCACCATGGTAAACGGCATGCCGCTCGTGGGCTCCTCCACGCTGGTCGTCAGCGTGCGCGCGGGCGACACCGTCACAAAAATACGCCGCTACGACGCGGACGTGCTGCCCAGCACCATCGTCAACATCATCTCGCAGGAAAAGGCATATTTAAAAGCCGCAGCCGGGGACTGCGCCTATACGCTCTTTGCGCCCGCGACAAGCGCCGTCGTCAAGAGCTGCCGCCTCATCTACATGGCCAACAGCTCGCAGGGCTACTATCTGCCCGTGTGGATGTTCACGTGCGAGGCCGCCTATGAGGACGGCACCACGGGCCCCTTCTATATCTATGTCGAGGCGATGAAATAAACCCGCCTACACGCCAACCGCATCCCCCAGCACCTCGCCTATGGCTTTCCGGATGACGAGGTTTGCCCGGGAATCGTAAGGCGTTTCGGTTTTATTTATAAGCACGAGCTTATCGCCCTTATAGTAATCCACAAGCCCCGCCGCCGGGTAGACCGCAAGCGACGTGCCGCCTACGATGAGCATATCCGCTTCGGCGATGGCAAGGGCCGCCCCCTGCAGGGTTTTATAGTCAAGCTCTTCCCCATAGAGCACAACGTCCGGCTTAATGATGCCCCCGCACGCGCAGCGCGGCGCCCCCTCGCTTTTGGCGATGTACGCAACGTCATACGCCCTGTCGCAGCGCATGCAGCGGTTTCTGTAAATGCTGCCGTGGAGCTCATAGACCTTCTCACTCCCCGCGCGCTGGTGAAGCCCGTCTATGTTCTGCGTGATCACGGCCTTGAGCCGGCCTTGCTTTTCAAGCGCGGCGAGCGCGATATGCGCGCGGTTGGGCGCAGCGTCCGTCACGAGCAGGGCGGATTTGTAATAGGCGTAAAACTTCTCCGGCTTCGTCATGAAGTATGCGTGCGAAAGCAAAATTTCGGGAGATTGGCCGAATTGGCGTATCGCGGCAAAATGCCCATTCTCGCTTCTGAAATCCGGTATGCCGCTCTCGGTGGAAACGCCCGCGCCGCCGAAAAACACGATGTTGCGCGACTGCCCGATCATATATTTGAGTTTATCGGCGAAATCCATATGGCTCCCTCCCGCTTAAGATGATAAGATTGTATCACTGGGCGCATATTCCTGCAAATCGTCGGAATGTTTGAAGGATATCCTGCAAGATATGATTTACTTTGACGATTCTGCCGTATATAATGAATTGGAAATTTCATTTTGGAGGTTTCAATGATGCGACTTGCCGACATGCCCCGCGAACAACTGCTGCGTTTGCGCGATCAGGCGCACGAGGAATACGAAGCGTGCAAAGCCAAGGGCCTCAAGCTCGATATGTCCCGCGGCAAACCTGCCAAAGCGCAGCTCGATCTTTCAAACGGACTGCTGCGGCTGCCCGATGAGAAGGACTGCGTCATGGACGGCGTGGACGCGCGCAATTACGGCACGCTGGAGGGGCTTCCCTCTTGCAGGGTGCTTTTTGCGCAGCTGCTCGACGTTTCCCCCACGCAGGTGTTTGCCGCGGGCAGCGCGAGCCTCAATCTCATGTACGACGTGATCGCCAAAGCCTATACGCATGGGCTTCTTCATTCCGAAAAACCTTGGAGCAGGCTTGAAAAGGTGAAATTCCTCTGCCCCGTGCCCGGTTACGACAGGCATTTTTCCATCTGCGAGACGTTCGGCATGGAGATGATCAACATCCCCATGAACGACGAAGGCCCGGATATGGACAAGGTAGAAAAGCTTGTGCGCGACGGCGCCGTGAAGGGCATCTGGTGCGTGCCCAAGTATTCCAACCCCTCAGGCATCATCTACAGCGACGCGACCATAAAACGGCTTGCCTCCCTCAGGCCCGCGGCGCCGGATTTCACCATCATGTGGGACAATGCCTACTGCATCCACGAGTTCGAGGGCGACTTCGTGCCGTTTCGCGACATTCTCGCCGAATGCGCGCAGGCGGGCAACGCGGACATGGTGTTTGAGTTCGCCTCCACCTCTAAAATCACCTTCCCCGGCGCGGGTGTTTCCTGCTTTGCGTGCAGCGAGGCGAACATCGCCCATATGAAAAAGCTCATGGGCGCGCAGGTCATCAGCTACGACAAGCTCAATCAGCTGCGCCACGTGCTTTTCCTAAAAGATAAGGCGACGACGCTCGCGCACATGAAAAAGCACGCCGCCATCATGAAACCCAAATTCGATATCGTGGCAACCGAGCTTGAGCGCGAGGTCGTGCCGCTTGGCATAGCGAAGTTCCACAAGCCCAAGGGCGGCTATTTCATCAGCCTCGACGTGATGGACGGCTGCGCGAAGCGCGTGCACGCGCTGATGGAGGAAGCGGGCGTGGTCATGACGGGCGCCGGCGCAACCTTCCCCTACGGCGTCGACCCGGATGACCGCAACCTTCGCATTGCGCCGAGCTTCCCGCCCGAAGCGGAGCTTGCACAAGCGGCCGCGGTGCTCTGCGTGTGCGTCAAACTCGCGGCGGCGGAAAAGCTGCTGGGTTAAACGAGCAAGCGGCTTCGCCGTTTGCTTGACAACAAAAAGGACGGCTCACGCCGTCCTTTTTGCGGCCGCGCGGTTGGGGGATCGCGCGGTCAAGATGGATGGGGGTATGTCAAGCACCGGTTTGACCCAGAGCGGTTGACCTCTAGTTTTCGCGCGCGCCGAGCGTGAGCGTCAGTTCAAGTTGTGTGTTGTCGCGCAGCACCGATATTTTAACCGTATCGCCGATTTTATATTCGTAGAGTATCCGCGATAATTCGGCCGCGCCGTAGACGTCCTGCCCGTCGAAAGTGAGTATGACGTCCCCTGCCTTGACGCCCGCGTTATCGGCGGCGCTTCCCGCCTCCACCGCATGAACCTGCACGCGCGTAACGTAGCTCTGGAAGCCGAAATAGCTCGGCGTGCCGTTCATGTACACGTCCACGGGCGTGATGCCAATATATGGCCTGCCGCTAACGAAGCCCAAGTCCATCAGATCCCTGAGGATGGGCAGCGCAGAGTCGATGGGGATTGCAAAGCCGATGCCCTCCACGTTCTCGCCCGTCGCCTTGGAGTTGACGATGCCGATGAGCTCGCCTGCGGAGTTGAAGAGCCCGCCGCCCGAGTTGCCGGGGTTGACCGCGGCGTCCGTCTGCATGAGGGTCATCTCGACGTCGTCGATGGTGACGAGCCTGTCAAGCCCGCTGACGATGCCGTCCGTCACGCTTGAGGCGAACACGCCCAGCGGATTGCCGATTGCGTACACTCTGTCGCCCACGACGGCTTCTGCGGAACTGCCCACGGAGGTCGCGGGGAGGTTCTGCGCGTCGATTTTGATGATGGCAAGATCCGTCAAATCATCCTGCCCCACGATCACGGCGTCATACGCCGTACCGTCTTGGAGATAGACCTTGATGGAGCCATTCGTTCCCGTGCCCGATACGACGTGGCTGCAGGTCGCGATATAGCCGTCCGCGGTCAGTATGACCCCGCTGCCGCTGCCGACCGTCTCACTCGTGCTTCCGCTCTCTCCGTACCAGTAGGAGCCGGTGGAGACCTCGCTGATGATATCGATGCCCACCACCGTGCTCATGGACTTCTGGAGCATTTCGCTCACGCTGTCCTCGCTCGTCCACGTGCTGCCAAGCGTAATGCCTTCGGAGGCTTTTTGAGAATGATCCGAGGCGTCGGCGTCCGCATCGCCCGCGGCGTTCTCGTCTATGACCACGCCGCCGGAATTGTCTCCGGAGCCGTTTTCCGGCGTCACAGCCTGGGTTCTGTACTCCTCAAAGAGCATGTTGATGCCCGCGCCGGACGCACCCGCGATGAGGGCGACCAGGAGCATGGCGGCGATAAATTGCAGCCAGCTGAAGCGCTTTTTGCCGCCCTTGCGGGTTTGCGTGTCAGGCGCTGCCGCGTATGGATACGGCGTGCCTCCCTGTTCCCCGCCATAAGGTGCATCGACGTTTTGCGGGGTTTGTCC
>JAEWMV010000177.1 GCA_023393045.1 Bacillota bacterium
AGTATGGCCTCATACGCCGCGTCGCCCAGCGCTTCGCACTCGGCGAGATACGCTTTCCCTTCGGCGGCAATCTGCCCGGGATGCGCCTCGGGGGCGACGCCCGGCAGGTTGATGAGCACGTTCATCCACGCGCCGAGCGCGGCGCTCATGAGGTTGAGCGAGGCAACGCCGAGGTCGCTCGCGCAGTTGGCGTTGGAATGCCCCACAAGGGAGGTCACGAGCCGGAGCCCTTCGAGCGCGAGGCGTAGTGTGGCAAGCGGCACGCGGGTGGCGACGAGCGTCGCGTCCGCAACGGCTTTTTTGCGCGCGGCGAGCTCCTCCTCCGTTTCCTTGGGAAGCCTGTACGCCGCCGCTATGAGGCCAAAGGCCTCCGTGTCACGATCGACCTGCTCGGTGAGCGCGGCGGCGAGCCGCCTTCCCTCCCCGGCGGCTCTGATGCAAAGCGCCTGATCGTCCGGATACTTCTTTTTGCCTATGGTGAGGGCGGCGGCCATGGCCGCGAGCGCGCAGCCCTGCGCGCCGCAAAGCGCGGAAGCGCTTCCGCCGCCCGGAGCGGGCGCGTCGGAGGCGACGGCCTCAAGGTAATTTGAAACGGTCATGTCCACGAGCTTCATAGCGTTACTCCTTCAATAAAATTGTCAGGGCGCGACCACGGTCTTGGCGAGGTTGCTGCCCATGCGATAGCACAGCGTTTCCATATCCTTTGCGTCCCAAATGACGAGCGCGCCGCGCTTGCCCGCTTCAATCGTGCCGCAAACCTCCCCGCGCCCCACGGCGCACGCAGCGTTGAGGGTGAGGGCGGTGAGGATTTCCTCCGGCGTCATGCGGTATTTTAAATACGCGAGCGTCATGATAAGGCCGATGTTGAGCGACGGGCAGGAGCCGGGATTGAAGTCCGTGGCAAGCGCCACGGGCACGCCGTGCGCGATCATGCCCCGCGCGTCTGCGTAGTTTTTGTTGAGGTAAAGGCTTGTGCCGGGCAGCAGCACCGCCGTGACGCCGCCCGCGGCCAGCGCCTCCATGCCCTTCTCCCCCGTGGCGACGAGGTGCTCCGCGCTGATGGCGCGCGCGTCCATGGCGAGCGTCGTGCCGCCGATTTCCTCCATTTCATCCGCGTGGATCTTGGGCCGCATGCCGTAGCGCATGGCGCAGGCGAGCAGCGCGCGGGACTGCATGGCGTCGAACACGCCCTTTTCGCAGAACACGTCGCAAAATTCCGCAAGCCCGTCGTAGGCCACGGCGGGTATCGTCTCGCGGCAAAGGCAGGAGAGATACGCGTTGGCCTTGCCCGCGTACTCGCGCGGCACCGCGTGCGCGCCGAGGAAGGTGGGGATCACGTCCGCCCTGTGCGTTTGTTGCAACCGGCGTATGACGGTAAGCTGCTTGATTTCATTTGCCGTGTCGAGCCCGTACCCGCTCTTGATTTCAACAGTCGTGACACCCTGGGCAAACAGTTCGTCGAGAAAAGCATAGCTCCTTTGGTACAGCTCGTCCTCACTCGCTTTCCTCGTCTCCTCCACGGTGGAGAGGATGCCGCCGCCCGCCTGGAGTATGTCGAGGTAGCTTGCGCCCGCGAGCTTCAAGGGCACCTCGTGCTGCCGCCAGCCGCCGAAAACAAGGTGCGTGTGCGCGTCCACGAGGCCGGGGGTCACAAGGCTGCCGCCCGCGTCGATCACCTGCGCGTCCGCGGGGTGCGGGGGGATTTCCCCGTTCTGCGTCACGGCGGATATCACGCCGGTTTCGATGAGCACCGCCGCGTCCTTTAACTTCAGATTATTGCCCTGCGCCGCGCCGCGAAGGGGCGTTTTCCCTTCCGCAGTCTGGAGCAGGCCGATGTTTTTGACGAGCGTCGCCTTAGACAATGTAGTTCTCCAACATCTGCCTGTTTGCGTCGAACTGCTCTATTTGCAGATAGTATTCCGCGCTGTCCACAAGCGCGCGCATGGGCGTGAGGCCCACGATTTCCGTTCCCACGACGTGCACGCCGTAGCGCGCCGCCTCGAAGCGCACGAGCTCCAGCACGCGATAGAGGGGCGTCCTTGAAAAGTCCGTCATGTTGATGGAAACCTGCGCAAGGTTGCGCTCCTCGAGCATGACGCCCAGCGCCTTGACGCAGTCAAGCCCGCCCGAGGAACGGCGGATGATCTTGGCAATCGCAGAAGCGATGGAAACATCGCTCGTGGAGAGGTTGATGTTAAAGGCGACCAGCGGCATGCGGCAGCCTATGGCGACCACGCCCGCCGTGGGGTGGATGCGCCTGCCGCCGAAGTCCGGCTCCCATTCAGGTTCCTTGACCTTTTCGGCCATGCCCTCGAACTGCCCCTTGCGTATGGCGGCGAGATTGACTCTGTGCGGCGCGCTTGCGGAATCCTCATAGAGGAAAACGGGCAAATTTGCCTCCTCGCATACGCGCGCGGCGAGGGTTTTAGAGAGCTCCACGGTTTCTTCCTTGGTGATGCCGCGTATGGGGATCAGCGGGATCACGTCCACCGCGCCCATGCGGGGATGCTCGCCCTGATGCCGGTTCAAATCGATGAGCGCCGCGGCCTTCTTCGCGAGTTTCACCGCGGCGTCGAGCACCGCCCCCGGTTCGCCGAGGAAGGTGATGACGGTGCGGTTGTGGCTCTCGTCGCTCGATAAATCCAGGAGCGCCACGCCCGGCGCAGAACGTACCGCGTCCGCCACGGCCTCGATGATATCATGGTTCCTGCCCTCGCTGATGTTGGGCACGCATTCGATGATTCTCTCCATTTCGTCAGTTCATCCTTTCGGCAACGGTCTTTTGTATGAGTTCTTCCGAGGCTAAATAGGGCAGTGTGATCTGCGCGCGCCCCGCGTTGTTTTTATTATAGAGCGCGGCGGTCTCGATGGAATTGGGATTTCGCGCCCAGCTCCTCCTCGCCACGCCGCCCATCACGTCCCACATCATGGCGGAACGGATGATGTCATCCACCCTTTCGCTCCCGTCGAGCACAAGGCCAAAGCCGCCGTTGATCGCCTTGCCCACGCCCACGCCCCCGCCGTTGTGCAGCGCGCAAAGGCTCATGCCGCGCGCGGCGTTGCCCGCGAAGCACTGCACCGCCATGTCCGCCATGACGTTGGAGCCGTCATAGATATTGGCCGTCTCGCGGAAAGGGGAGTCCGTGCCCGAAACATCGTGATGGTCGCGCCCGAGCATCACGGGGCCGATCTTCCCCTCGCGCACAAGCGCGTTGAAGCGCAGGGCGATGCGCGTGCGCCCCTCGGCGTCCTGATAGAGGATGCGGGCCTTGGTGCCTACGACGAGCTTGTTTTTCTTCGCGTCGCGTATCCAAGCCCAGTTGTCCCTGTCCTGAAAGCGGCGCGCGGGGTCAATGCACGCCATTGCGGCGGCGTCCGTCGCGTCCAAATCTTCCTGCCTGCCGGAAAGGCAGACCCAGCGGAAAGGGCCGTAGCCATAGTCAAAGAGTTCCGGCCCCATGATGTCCTCCACATAGGAGGGGAAGATGAAGCCGTCCTTTTCGTCCACGCCGTTTTTTGAAATCTCCTTCACGCCGCTGTCGTAGACGGCTTTCATGAAGGAGTTGCCGTAGTCGAAAAAGTATGTGCCGCGCGCTGTGAGGGTCCTGATCGCCTCGAAATGGCGGCGCAGGCTCGCATCCACCCGCTTGGCGAACCCTTCGCGGTCATTGTGGAGCATTTGCGTGCGCTCCTCAAAGGTCAGCCCCACGGGACAGTACCCGCCCTCGTAGGCGTTGTGGCAGGAGGTTTGGTCGGAAAGGAGGTCGATATGGAAATTGGTCTTGATCGCATACTCGAGCAAATCCACGATGTTGCCGCAATAGGCGATAGAAATGCTCTTCTGCGCATCCGCATATTCCTTGGCAAAGGAGAAAACCTCGGGCAAACTGTCGCTCGCGCGGTCCACCCAGCCCTGCTCAAGGCGGGTTTTGATACGGCTTTCGTCCACCTCTGCAAACACGCCCACGGCCCCCGCGATGTTGGCGGCCTTTGGCTGCGCGCCGCTCATGCCACCGAGGCCGGAGGAGACGAACACGCGTCCGCGAAGATCGTCCTTTTCGGAGACGCCGAGGAATTTCCTCCCCGCGCCCAGTATGGTGTTGAACGTGCCGTGCACGATGCCCTGCGGCCCGATGTACATCCAGCCGCCCGCGGTCATCTGCCCGTAGTTGGCCACGCCCATCTCCTCGGCGATCTCCCAGTCCTTGGGGTTGTCAAACATGCCCACCATCAGGGCGTTTGTGATGATGACACGCGGCGCGCCCTCCCGCGAGGGGAAAAGCCCCAGCGGGTGGCCGGAGGATATCACGAGCGTTTGCTCCCGCGTCAGTTGTTCAAGATATTTTTTAATGAGCCTGTATTGCAGCCAGTTCTGGCAGACGGAGCCCGTTTCCCCGTAGGTGACGAGCTCGTAGGGATAGAGCGCGGTCTCAAAATCGAGGTTGTTGTCCATCATCACCTGAAAGGCGCGCCCCTCGATGCAATTGCCCCTGTATTCGTCAATGGGTTTTCCGTATATCCTCCCCTCGGGGCGGAAGCGGTAGGCGTATATCCTGCCGCGCGTGGTCAGCTCCTCCATGAACTCGGGCGCGAGCGCCGCGTGGTATTCCTCCGGCACATAGCGAAGGGCGTTTTTGAGCGCGGTCTCGGCCTGCTTTTTCGTCAGGCGAAAACCCCGGTCCGGCGCGCGGCGTATGCCCGCGGCAAAGCGGGGGGAATCAGGCAAACCGCAGTCGAGCCGGATCTGCATGGCGTCGCTTATCAGCGCATTGTCCATACGGCGTCTCCTTTCACACAAGTTCCGCTATGGCGCGGCGCGCGGCCGTGTTGAGGGCGCCCGACTTCACGAGCGCGTCCACAGCGTTGAGGTATGGATACATTATAACATCCTCCTTGTCGGGGGGAACAGCCTTTCTTATGGTTTCGTAGACCTTCCGCGTCGCGGGCGCGAGCGCTTCCTCACCGCGGAGCCATATTCCGCGCGCGGCGCAGGCAAGCTCGATGGCAAGCACCTTCTGGGCGTTGTCGAGTATGGCGGCGGCCTTCCTGGCGGCGGTGGTGCCCATGCTCACATGATCCTCCTGATTGGCGGAGGAGGGGATGGAGTCCACGCTCGCAGGGTGCGCCAATACCTTGTTCTCGCTCACCATGCTCGCCGCCGCGTACTGCGCGATCATGAAGCCGGAGTTGAGCCCGCCGTTGTACGCGAGGAACGCGGGCAGGCCGTTTGAGAGCGCGGGGTTGACGAGGCGCTCCGTGCGCCGCTCGCTGATATCCGCAAGCTCCGCCGTGGCGATGCCGAGAAAGTCGAAGGCGAGCGCCAGTGGCTCCCCGTGGAAATTGCCGCCGGAAATGGCCTCGTCCTCATCGGGAAAGATGAGCGGATTGTCGGTCACGGAGTTCAATTCGCGCGATACGGCGGCCAAAACATACTCCACCGCGTCCCGGCACGCGCCGTGCACCTGCGGCGCGCAGCGAAGGGAGTACGCGTCCTGCACGCGGCCCGCCTGCTCCTCGCGCGCAAGCGAGCTTCCCGCAAGGAGCCTCCTTACGTTTGCGGCGGATATCCCCTGCCCTGCGTGTGGGCGAAGCGCGTGCACCTTGGGGTCGTACGCCCTGGTGATGCCGCAGAGCGCCTCCATGGAGAGGGCGGCCGCGATGTCCGCCGTGAGGCACAGCTCCTTCGCGCCGAAGGCCGCAAGGCAGCCGACGCCCGTCATCACCTGCGTGCCGTTGATGAGCGCGAGGCCTTCCTTGGCCGCGAGCTCCACGGGCGCGATGCCCGCGCGGCGCATGGCCTCGGTTCCGCTCATCCTTTGCCCTTTATAGAGCGCCTCGCCCTCGCCCATGAGCA
This sequence comes from Bacillota bacterium, assembly GCA_023393045.1. Taxonomy (GTDB): domain Bacteria; phylum Bacillota; class Clostridia; order Christensenellales; family CAG-138; genus Phil1. The sequence continues at coordinate 5,855 of JAEWMV010000177.1, forward strand.
CCAGCGCCATGTGCGCAAGCGGCGCAAGATCGCCGCTCGCCCCCAAACTGCCCTTTTCCGGAATCACGGGATGCACCCCCGCATTGAGCATGGCAAGCAGCGTATCCACGGTGCTTCGCCGTATGCCGGAGTTGCCGCGGCAAAGCGCGTTGGCGCGAAGGAGCATCACCGCACGTACGGCATCTTCAGGCAGTGGCTCCCCCATGCCGCAGGCGTGGGAGATGATGAGCTTTCGCTGGAGCGAGGCCGCGTCCTCGCGCGAAATATAGGTGTCCGAAAACTTGCCAAAGCCCGTCGTCAACCCGTAGACCACCGCGCCCTCGTCCAGCTTTTTTTCCACATACGCCCGCGCGCCGTCCATGGGCGCGTAAGCTTCTTTTGCGATGCGAACGGGCGCGTTCTCCCGCGCGATCCGCATCACCTGTTCTATTGTAAGGGATTTTCCGTCCAGCTCCGTCATTTCATTGCCCCTTAGATTGGAATTGGTACACATAGAATTATAATATTCGTGGGGTTTAAAAACAATTTTATGGGAAAAAGATGAACCACTCTCCCTTTTTGCACCTCGTCCTTGCCGTTTTGGCCGCGACAGGTATAATAGAACTATACCACTTTGCGGAGATGCACATGATTACGCTGGACTACGCCTCCCCCGCGCCGGTCTACCGGCAGATTGCGGATCAGATCATGCGCCAGATTAAAACGGGCGCGCTGCGCCCGGGGGAAAGGCTGCCCACGGAGCGGGAGCTTGCCGCACGCCTGCAGATCGCGCGGGGCACGGTCAAGCGCGCCTACCGCGAGCTTTCGGACAACAACATCATCGAGGTCATACACGGCAGCGGCAGCTATGTGTATAACGACCGCGAGAGCGCCGACCTCGAGCGGCGGCGGCAGGCGGCGGAGCTCATCGAAAAGGATTATGACACGCTCGCCTCCTGGGGCATGACGCACGCGGAGATCAACACGCTTTTGCACATCACGCTCGCCAAGAAAGCCCCGCCGGAAGCTTACGCGCGCGTAGCTATCGTGGATTGCAACCCGGAATCCCTCGCCATATTCAAGCGCCAGCTCAACTACATGCCGGGCATCGCCGTGTCCGTTTTCCTCGTGGACACCATCATCATGGACGACGCGCCCAAGGAGCTGCTGCACGATTTCGACCTCATCCTCACCACCGCCACGCATTACCCCGCGCTCTCCCGCGCGCTGGGCGGGTGCGACAAGCTGCTCGCCGCGGACGTGTCCCCCAGCCGCCACACCATCGTTTCCATCTGCACGCTGGATAAAAACCGAGCGCTTGGCATCGTGTGCCGCAGCAACAAGTTCGCAAACCTCGTCACCGAGCAGATATCCCTCTACGACAGCCACAGGAAGAACATCCCTGTCTGCTTTGAAACGGACGTCAAATCCGTGCGCCGCTTCATGAAGCGCTTTGGCGCCATCATCGCGGCGCCGGATTGCGCTTTCATGGACGCGCAGTATTCGGGCACGCTGCTCGACGAATACGCCGCTGCGGGCGGCCTCGTGATCCCCTTCGACTACCTCATAGACCGCGGCTCGCTCATCCATATCGAGGTGCGCATCGACGGCGTGATACGAAGCCGCTGGGCGCAATGAGGGCAGCCCTTCGGCGTGCATCAATACAAACGACAAATTAAATTCAGGAGGTATCGCATGAAAAAGCTGTTTTCGGAATTTAGGGATTTCATCAGGCGCGGCAACGTAATAGACCTCGCCGTGGGCGTGATGATCGGCGCGGCGTTCAAGGCCATTGTGGACTCGCTGGTGGCGGACATCATCTCGCCCGTGCTGGGCCTGTTTGGCACGGCGAACCTTGCCGAGCTTACGGCAAGCGTCGGCGGGGTGACGTTTGGCTACGGCGCGTTCATCACCGCCATCATCAATTTCCTCCTCATCGCCTTCGTGCTTTTATTGATCGTCAAGGCCATCAACAAGGCAAGCTCCCTCTCGCGCAAGAAACAGGAGGACCCGGCCGCGCCTTCCACAAAAAAATGCCCCTTCTGCAAGAGCGACATCGCCATTGACGCCACGCGCTGCCCGCACTGCACGAGCGAACTGGGAAAATGATCATCTATTACAGTTCAACCGGCAATTCCAGGCATGTCGCCTTAAAGCTGCAGGAGACGTTTCACGGGGATCTGATAGATGTTTGCGACTGCGGGGAATCCGCCTCATTTTGCCTGGAGGATGGGGAAACGCTCTTTCTGGTAACGTTCAATTGCTTTTGGGGAATCTCAAAGCGGATGGAATCCTTCATTCGGAAAAGCGAATTTCAAAACGTCGGCAAAATAGTCGTCATCATAACATGCGGCGGCTATCTGGGCGGAGGGGACGCCTCGATAGAAAAGCTGTTTTTAGAAAAAGGGCTCCCCAAACCAACCGTCTATTCGCTGGTGATGGTCACCAACTATTCGATTTTGCACGACGTGCCGCCGCCCGGCGCGCAGAAAGAGAAGCTGGCGCACGCGGAAAATGTCCTTTGCGGGATCATCCGGGGTACGCAAAAGCCGTATCGCAGCAGTTGGCTTATCCGGAAGTTGACGCCCGCCGTTCACGCCCGCTATGAAAAGGCCCGTATCACTTCGCCTTTTACGGTGAGCGACGCCTGCATCCATTGCGCTTTGTGCATGAAAAACTGCCCCGTCCATGCGATTGAAATGAAGGAGAACAAGCCTTTTTGGAAGCTCCCGAAATGCGACAATTGCTTGCGTTGCCTGCACCGCTGTCCGGTTGAGGCAATCGACTACGGGGATTCCACGCGGAATCGTTTGCGGTATACCTATGAGCGCGCGTTTAGCGTTCCACCGCATCCACCATGCTCGTGAAAGAGACGCTTTCACCCTCGTGCTTCGCCGTGCCAGTGAAGGCATAGCAGGGCAGGAAAAGGCCGCGCACCTCGCGCACGGTGAGCGAAACGCCCGTGATTTCGATATTCGTATAGAACGAGGGATATGCGGTAAGACTGCGCGCGGCCTTGAGCGCGTCGGCGGCGGAAATGGTTTTTACGCTGTCCCCAGGGTCCGCGAGCACGAGCGAGCTGCTGATCCACAAACTGCCCGATGTATAAGTGAAATGGAGCGACCCGTTGACGAGCAGCTCCCCGTTTGCGACCTCTGCGCGCACCCATGCGCTGATGGAGCGATCTCCTGCCGACGCGGGCGCGCCGTCTTCGGCCCCGGCGGAGACCTCCGCGCCCTGCACGCTCACATCCGCAAGCACGAGCGTCACGCCCTCGGGCGCAAGCCGGGGCAATACGCTTTGCACCCACGCGCCGAAGCCTTCCGCGTCATCCGGATACGCGCCCTCCGCCGTTTTGAAAGTAATATTATAACTTCCGTCGCCGTACACAGTCGATCTGTACGAACCGTCCTGCACCGTCACGGAAACGCCCTTGCCGCCGCGCTCCTCATCGCAGGTAAAAGCCTCCCGCACCGCCCCTTCGGGCGCGGGGAACGCCGCGAGGAGCCTGTTTGCCGTTTCCTCCTCAAGCCCCGTTCGCTTCTCATAGACCGTGCCGGTCAAAGCGATTCCGTCCATATCGCACGTTACGGACGCGGAGACGGGAATGGGCATGGAAACATAGCGAAAGAGCCCGTATTGGTTTTTAGCATCGAGCGCGTCGAGCGCAAAGGGCGTGCCGAATATCAAAAGCAGGCCGAGCACCGCCGCGACGGCGCAGAGGGGTTTCACGCGCCGCTCGCTCTTTGAGAGTGCCCGGAAGAAGGCAAGCCTGCCAAAGAGCGCCTGCGCGAGCGTAAAACACGCGTACCCGGCCATGCCGCCGAGAAGGTTGGCGATGACGTCGTCGATATCCGCGCTGCGCCCGATAAAATACTGCACGGTTTCCGCAGCAAGCGTGAACGCAAGCGTCATGAGCGCCGTTTTCCAAAACGCCCCCGCCGCGCGCGGAAAGAGGAGGGGCAGCAAAAAGCCAAAAGGCACAAAGAGCAAAATGTTGAGCATGAACTGCGAGCGCACGAGGCCATCGTCCGAAAAGTACGCGGAAGCGACCTCCGCCAAGGGCCGAAGGTTGAGCGAGTGCCAGCCGCTTTCATACCCTATGGCGGTGCTCCAGAAAAAAAGGACGTAGACGAGCACGAGGGCATAGGCCGCCGTCGCAAGATAAAGCAATATGCGCATCAATTTTTTCATGAAAAAATCATAACACAAACCCGCCCCAGTTGCATAAGGCGGGCGGGTGTGTTCATACATTGTTTGCTTGTGGCGTTAAGCCTCTCAGGTATTCGTGGGCGCTTCGTACGGAACGATGGTGCCGTCCGCCTTGACATAGATCTTGTCGGTGTTGTCCGCCGCGCCGGAAAGCGTGAGAAGGTACATCTGCTCGTTCATGTAGGTCGCATAGGACGCCGCCGTGATGGTCGCGCCCGCATACGCCTGGTTCACGGCCGAGGTAATTTCGCTCGGCAGCGCGTTCACGTCCACGGTCTCCCCTTCTTTAAAGCCCTCGATCGTGCCGCCTCCCGTCGTGGTAGGCGAGCCCGATACGTCGGGGCTCATCGGCGCGCTGGGACTCACGCCGACTGTGGGCGAAGCTGCCGGCTTGACCGTTACCTTTGGCGACGGCGACGCCACGTTGCCGCCCTTGCAGGCGGTCATAGCGAGCAGGACGAGCGCAACGCACAGCATTGCTAAGGTTTTCTTCATAATAGATAGCCTCCTTAAGGATGTGTCGGTATGGCCGACGCTCTGTAACGTAGTTTTGACTTTCGGGAGGCTATTTATACCTTTTCATGATTTTATGCCGTTTATGAGAAGAGGGAACCCGTGAAATGCCATTTGAGCGCGAGCGCGGCGGCGAGGGCGACGCAGGCTATGACGAGCGCGATGATGAGTCCCGTATATCTGCTCTTTTGGCGCGCGGCATACTTTTTTTTGAGCGAGGCGGCAAGCTCCGCGTTCTTATCCTGCATCTGCCTGATGCGGTTCCCGCGCGGCGACTCGCCGGTGGAAAAAGCGTCCCCCATAGAGCCCGTCTCCCACGGCATGGAATCGTCCTCAGGCGCTTTCGCCGCGGGTTCGAGGCAGCGTTGAAGCACGGCTTTCATGTCCGCAGCGCATGCGTACCTCTCCTGCGGCCTGAAGGCGCAGGCGCGGCCGATCACCGCGCATGCGGCGGCCTGTGCGTAGGCGGGGCGCGGCAGCTCCTTGCCGGCGAGGCGCTTAGCGAGCGCAAGCTCCGTGTCCTGATAGGTGATGTTCCCTACGGGCGGCAAAAAGGGCGCGCGGTTGCCGTTTAGGAGCCTGTGCATGACGAGGCCGAGCGAATAGAGGTCCGCCGTCCGCCCCGCCGCCTCGCCCCGGTACACCTCGGGCGACATGTACGCGTAGGTACCCTTCTTGCTCATGACCATGCTGGTGCGCTCAAGCTGGCGCGCTACGCCGAAATCCGCAAGCTTGAACGTGCCGTCCGCGGATATGAGTATGTTGGCGGGCTTTACGTCCCGGTGGACGATCTTCTCCCGCTCGAGCGCCTCGAGCGCGGTGCAGATATCAATGCCGAGGCGGCACACCTCGGCATCCGTGAAGGGTTTGGCCGCCGCGCGCTCCGTGAGGGGCTCGAGCAGCTCCATGCGGATGAAGATGTCAAAGCCCGGCATATCCCTTTTGGGGATTACTTCATGGTCCTCATACGCCACGATATTGGGACAGCCGCGTAGCTTGTACATGAAGCGTATCTCGCCGATCAAGTCATCCCGGAGCTTTTCGTAATAGACCTGCGCGCCGGAAATATCCGTCACCGCGCCGTCGTTGATGAGCGCGCGGTAATCGCCCTCGTCCGCGGGGATGCTCACATGCTTCACGGCGGAGCGGAACTCCGGCGAATCCGCGCGGTACGCAAGATACACGCCGCCAAAGCTGCCCTTGCCGATCTGCTTTTCTATTTTCCAGTTTCCCCACAGGGGTTCGAAGTCATGTATGGATCCCATGCGCCGCCCCGCTGTCGCATATTGTTACATTATTTTATCACATGGCGGATAATGATACAACTTTTGCCCCGCGGGGCGGGGAAATTGACAATTAAATGAGATGCGAAACGGCTTCCGTTTTAACAGAGGAAGCCGTTTTTGTTTGGATAGGGGCGGCTATCAGCCGCCCGCGATTTTTATGATGGTGGTTGCAGGAATCCCGTAGGGGCCGATTCAATGCCCGCTTTAAGGATTGTTAGGGACAGTTCTGTTTGTTTGGAACAACGTAAACACGCTTTGCGGGCGGAATACCGCCGAACAAGCAGAAACCGTCCCCAGCTATTGCCGCCTTGCGCCCGACGCACCGAAATGCGGAATCCCCGCCGCAGCGGGGAAATCTGATTGTCAATTGTCCATTTTCAATTGTCAATTACTTCGGCTTAATCACGCCGTCCCTGTACGCGTCGAGCAGGCGCATCAGGTCGGCGATGCGCGCCTGTATCTCCGCGCCCGTGTCGATGTCCGCGACCATGACCCTGTGCGGAAAATCCTCCACGGGTATGGTGTGCGAGATGATGTCCGCGCTGCGGGTGACGGCGTCCTTCCTCGACGCGAAGGACTCGTGCGCGGCGAGCGCGATGCCACGCGAGGAGAAGAACATCGTATAGCCCGCGATGCCCGTATCCTTATGATACGCCTTGCAGAAGCCGCCGTCTATGACGATGAGCTTGCCGCCCGCCTTTAAGGGGCTTTCCCCCTCCTTTACCTTGACAGGAACGTGGCCGTTGACGATGCGGCTCCACGGCTTGTCAAGGCCGAAGGCGTCGAGTATCTTCTGGCAGTATTCCTGGCTTTCAACATACTCGTAATAGGCGTTTTTCGGCTCCTTCCACGTGGCTTTGTCCTCGATGAGCGTGCGCTCGAAGGTGGCGATGCGATCGCGCGCGAAGAGGGGCGAGTTGCGCCCGCTCCAGAGGAACCAGAGGAAATCCTGGCCCTGCGCGCGCTCCTTTGCGCCCTCGGGCGCGCTCACGCCCTGCCGGGCGAGCCTGTCGGCATAGTCGAAGAAGTTCTTGCCCGAAAGCACGCTCGCGCCAAATTTAAAACGCATGAAGCTGCCGTCCGCATCCGTCGGGATGCAACCGTGGAAGAGCAGGTTGCCATTGCAGCAACGGTAGAGCGAACCTGCGCGCATGAGAAAGCGCGCGTGCGCCTGCAGCTTCTCGCTGTGGCGGAAGGCCGCCGTCAGCTGTCCCATAAGGGCGATTTCGTCCGCGGTGAGCCGGTTGGGGTCCTTGGGGCCGATGGTGGGGAAGTCCGTGTCGCGCAGGGGATAGGGCTTGCCGCCGATCTCGATCGTGCCCGCTTCCCAGTCCACGCGGGAGAGCATGTCGCGATCCGCCATGCCGTATTCCGGCCTTCTCTTGACGAGCTGCCCCTCGAGCTTGAACATGATGACGCATATCGCCTTGTGCATCTTGGCGTAAAAGCCCACGTCGCGCGGGCGGTAGGGTTCCTCGGGGAGGTTGCGCGGGGCGAAAGCGTCCGCATTCTTATAGCGCTCCGAGGCGAACACCGCAAGCGGCAGCAGGTTGATGCCATAGCCGTTCTCGAGCATGTCGAGGTTGTCGTACATGAGGCAGTTTTTCACCGACGTCGCCACGCAGACGGGGCTGCCCGAAGCGGCGCCCAGCCAGAGCGCGTCGTGATTGCCCCACTGGATATCCACGTTGTGGTGGCGCATGAGCGCGTCGAGTATTTCGTCCGCGTGGGGGCCGCGGTCGAAGATATCCCCCACGATGTGGAGCTGGTCGACCGTCATGCGCTTGATGAGCGTAGAAAGCTCTACGATGAAGGTGTCCGCGCTCTCAGTCCCTATGATCGCCTCGATGATGTTGCTGTAATATTGCTCCTTGTTGCCCGTGTTGGCGGTGTTGAGCATTTCCTCAAAAATATAGGCAAGCTCGCGTGGCAGCGCCTTCCTGACCTTGGAGCGCGAGTATTTGCTGGTGCTAAGGCGCGCCACGGCGATGAGCCGCCGGAGCGTGACCCGATACCAATCGGAAAGGTCGCCCTCGCTCGCCTTGACCTCCGCGAGCTTCTCGCGCGGATAGTAGATGAGCGCGCAGAGCGAGCGCCGCTGTGCGGCGGTGAGCGAGTCGGAAAACGCCTGCTCGACCTTTTCCGCCACGGCACCCGAGCCGTTGTTGAGTATGTGGGTGAAGGCCTCATGCTCGCCGTGGATATCGCTCATGAAATGCTCGGTACCCTTGGGCAGGTTGAGTATGGCCGTGAGGTTGATGACCTCCGCGCTCGCCGCCTGCACGGTGGGATATTCTCGGGCCAATTGCAGAAGATAGCGCTTTTCATGTTCCGTCATGCCGATGGCTCCTTTGCTGTGGGTCGTTTACGGCTATTATAATAGCACCTTATAGTATAATAAGAAAGCATATTTTACGCTTATCTTCCGTATATGAATTTCATAATCGCCTTATCCGTGGCGTGGGGATTGAGCAAAAGCACACGTTGCGCAATCCTTTCCTGCGCCTCTTTGGGATCAAGCCGCGCCGCCTTATCGAAAACCTCGTTGCCAAAGAAGTTTTCCACGGTGGTGAACACGGTGGAAGACCAGCCGTACTCCTCCCCCATGCGGGAGGTTTTGCGCTGCCTGCCGCACATGGTGAGATACAGGCCCGTCTGGAGCTCGACGAGCGCGCGCTCGAATTGAGACTTTTCCTCTTTGCCGGCGCCGCAAAGCGACTTGATAATATGCAGCGGCAGCGCGCCATGCTCGCGCACCGCTTCATAGATACGCTTGGCGTGCGCGCTCATCGTGCCGCGCCCGTACGCCTCCTCAAAGGACGCATCCCTCCTGCGCGCGGCAAGGAAACACGGATACCACTCCTTTGTGATATATCCGCTTTTTTTAAAGAACAGCTTAGCATAGGCGATGTCGTCCCGCTCGTCGAGCACGCGCATGCGCCACTCCCACGGGTCGGTCTCGGGGTCGCCCGTGTGCCAGCGCACGGGCGTTTCATAGGGCGGCGTTTCCTCCCAGCTCCACGGGACGGCGGCAAAAATGCCCTCGCAGTTGCCCCCGCCCATGGAAAAGCCCGCCTCCAGCAATACGCGAAGGAAATCCTCATAGCACCTGACCGGTCCGGTAAACAAAGCGGCGCCCTCCTTTTGCATGACAGCTGTTTATAGTCAGCCTTATCATACCATTGGAGGGCGCGGCGAGAAAGCATGAATGCCCGAAATTTACCTTAAGTTTTGCCAAAGAACACGTTGCCGCATTTTGCGCAGGTGATCTTCACCTTGCCCTTGTGGCGCGGCACGCGCATCTTGGCCCCGCATTTGGGGCAGGAGAAGCGCTTGTATTGCTTCATTTCCGCCCTGCGGCGCGCGCGGGATGTTTTATCCCCAAAGAGCTTGCGCTTGATGGCGAGGTATTTCGTGTTTTCGGCCTGACGGCGATAGATGTTCTTTGAGAACATGCGAAAATACCCGAAGGCGATCATCACGAGGGAGAGATACCAGAGTATCTGCGCGGGGATGCCGTTCCAAAGCTGGGGCGTGACGAGCGATATGATGAGAAAGACCAGCGCGCCCCAGATGAGCAGGCGGGAAAACTCGTCATTGCCGTTCCTGCCCTCGTAAAAGCGGGCGAGCCGCTCCGAAAAGGACGGTTTTCCGTTTTTATTCATTCTCCTCCACCTCCCGAAGGCTCTGTTCCAATTCGTCGCAGGCCATCACGATCATGGGCGCATTCTTGCGCTTGATGGCCTCGCGCAGCCGATCCGCCGCATAGAGCGCCGCGCCGCGCTTTTCCTTGTCCGCCTTGTGGGGGATGCGCTTGGCGCGGTTCAATAACCCTTCGGCGCGGTTTTTCAATGCCTCCTCGTCCGTCGCGCGGGACTGCGCCTCGGCAAAACGCGCGGCGTCGCGCATGGCGCGCTCCATCTCCTCGCCCGTCATGTTGGAGCTGCCCGTGATGGTGATGTCCTGCGCCTTGCCGGAATCGAGGTCGCGCGCCGAAACGTTGACGATGCCGTTTGCGTCTATCGAGAAGGTGACCTCTATCTGCGGCACGCCCGCCATGGCGCGCCGTATGCCGTTGAGGCGGAAGCGGCCAAGCTCCTTATTCGAGGACGCGCGGGGATTCTCCCCCTGCAGCACATGGATTTCCACGGAGGACTGGAAGGGCGCGGTGGTCGTGAAAATCTGACTCTTGATTATAGGTATGGATGTGTTCCTGTTGATTATGCGCGTGAATTCGCCGCCCACGGTCTCTATGCCAAGCGACAGGGGCATGACGTCCAAAAGAAGCAGGCCGTTGACCGTGCCCGCGAGCACGCCCGCCTGCAGGCACGCGCCCATGGCGACGCACTCGTCCGGATTGATGCCGCGAAAAGGCTCCTTGCCCGTGAGCTTTCGAACCAATTCCTGCACCGCAGGCATGCGCGACGCGCCGCCCACCATGAGCACCTTGCCAAGCTGGCTTGAAGAGACGCCCGCGTCCTTCATCGCTTGGAGCACGGGCCCTTCCGTCGCTTTTACAAGATGCGCGGTCAGCTCCTCGAGCTTCGCGCGGGAAAGCGTCATTTCAAGATGCAGCGGCGTGTCCTTTTTGCTCGCGATGAAGGGAAGGCTGATTGCGCTCTCCAGCGCGGAGGAAAGCTCGATCTTCGCGTTTTCCGCCGCCTCGCGCACGCGCTGCATGGCGACGCCGTCGCGGGAAAGATCGATCTTGTTCTGCGCCTTGAAAACGGCGAGTATATGCTCCGCCACTAAGCGGTCAAAATCATCCCCGCCGAGGCGGTTGTTGCCCGCCGTGGCCATGACCTCGATCACGCCGTCGCTGATGTCTAAAATCGAAACGTCAAACGTGCCGCCGCCGAGGTCGTAGACCATGACCTTCTGCGCGGCTTCCTTATCCACGCCGTAGGCAAGCGCAGCCGAGGTGGGCTCGTTGATGATGCGCTGCACGTCAAGGCCCGCGATCATCCCCGCGTCCTTGGTGGCCTGCCGCTGCGCGTCGCTGAAATACGCGGGCACGGTGATGACGGCGTCCGTCACCGTCTCGCCCAGATACGCTTCCGCGTCGGCCTTGAGCTTTTGCAAAATCATGGCGGAAATTTCCTGCGGGGCGTATTGCTTGCCGTCGATCCCGACGCGGCGCGCAGTACCCATGTCCCGCTTGATGGAGCCCACCGTGCGCTCCGGATTCGTAACAGCCTGCCGCTTGGCGGCGTCCCCCACGAGGCGCTTGCCGTCCTTTGTAAAGGCCACCACCGAGGGCGTGGTGCGCTTGCCCTCCGCGTTGGTTATAATCGTGGCCTGTCCGCCCTCCATCACGGCGACGCAGGAGTTGGTCGTGCCAAGGTCAATGCCTATCATGCGGGACATCGTTTCTACCTCGTTTCGGGAAAATCATATGGGTTCATTGGGCATCATAACATGCCAAGCGTAAACCGCTGTGTATGGAATGTGAAGCTTTTTGGACAGTTTATGATTTACGCGCGCATTTGGCCAAACAATCAATTAACGGCTTGCATTTTTAGACTTGATGTTGTATTATATCTTTTGCCATGGGGATATAGCTAAGTTGGTATAGCGCGGCGTTCGCAATGCTGAGGCCAGGGGTTCGAGTCCCCTTATCTCCACCAAACAGGAAAGCCCCTATCACGGGGCTTTTTTGTGTCTTACAAGCATATTGTACCGATCTCTTTATTGAAAAACAATATCATTTTCTTAAAAATAACATCTCACTAGGAAGCTTAATAATTGAATAGCACACGAGATTGCACACGGGAATGGCAGATAATCCCTCTCGCATTCTTCCCGTTCGGATAGTATTGTTGACTTGGCGCGGAACAGGGACCATGATGAATCGGAAACTATTTCGCACGCTCAAAGAGCGTAAAAGCCCACATAAAATATATGCCGGTGTTATTGTTGCCGATGCTTGTGCATGAAGAATGGGATGGTGATAAATTCCAAAGAGGAATAGCGGGCATCCATGATCTTTATACGGCAAAAGCTGAGGCCGTCCTCGCCGCCCTGCCAGAATGCGCCGAACGCAGGAAGGACATACGCGTTGAACCGGGCGACGGCACGGTCGAATATTGACAGGAAGGAGAGGCCTCTCACGATGGGAAGAGCTAAACGCAAGCCCCCGTCTTTCGACAGGGGCCGGACAAAATCAATATCTGCTTCGGCGGCGATCGTCAGGTTGATAGCAGTCTCTGCAATATACGGGTCTGTCAGATGACGGCCTAAACGGCACTTCGGTTTCTTTTCCGCACTGGGCGCATTTGGCGGGATACATCGTTCTCGGGGCGTTGCTGTATCCGCCACCCTGGCGGTCCCTCCTCGCAGCTCTGCAGTTAGGGCATCGTTGTGGTTCGTTCTGGAAGCCTTTTTCCCGGTGAAAGGCCTGTTCGCTTTCGGTAAAGAGAAATTCTGCCCCGCAGTCTCTGCAAGTGAGTGTTTTGTCTGGCAAGTAATGAGCCCTCCAAGTTTTTTAATTTGCTGTTACGCAACAGCATTTTCAGTATATCACGTTTTTAAATAATTGCTATTTAAACATTTGCCGAAAGCTGCCGAAATGCCAAGATACCAATATCACCCGCAGTCCGCGAAGCCCCGAGGAGCTGAATGGCGTGGGTGATACTGTAGCTTAAGTATATGTGACAAAGTAAACAAAGTCAAATTAAGATACTCCTCCTTTGCACTACTCTGCATGTACGCAGTGCATTCATAATACTATATCAGTTCTGGAGAGAAGGAACTTTAGCTGAGCGCAGAACTGCTCAACGTATACACACGCAAGCGTTCAGACGGCAGGGGCACGCGGAGAAGCTGCTGTGCACGCTCATTGTTGTGAGTGGAGATTGCGGCTGAAGCAAAAATTTGTTTTGCCGCCACTGCGCAGGGTAAAAACACCCCTGGGCTTTTATATGTTTTACCGTATTATGACAACGAATTGTCATATGGTATGGTATAATCATCTTAAAGTATATTTTGGCTCAATAAATAGGTGAGGATATGGTTGTTGAGGTAAAAGGGCTTACGGTCAAGTATGGGGACTTAGTCGCTGTAGACAACATCTCTTTCGGTATAGCGGCGGGCGAAATTTTTGGCATTATCGGGCCGAACGGGGCGGGCAAAACATCCGCCCTGGAGTGTTTGGAAGGGCTTAGGAGGCCGCACAGCGGCGAGATCAGCGTGCTTGGGATCTCCCCGGGGAATCGCAGGGCGCTCTACAATCATATCGGCGTGCAGCTTCAGGAAGCGTCGTTTCCGGATTTGATCAAGGTGGAGGAGCTTTGCCGGCTGTTTGCGAGCTTCTATCAAAATCCGGCGGACTATCATATACTTCTTGAGCGCTTCGGGCTGGCCGACAAGAAGAAGTCGTATGTAAAAAAACTGTCCGGGGGCCAGAAACAAAAGGTTTCCATTATAGCAGCGCTGATTGCCAACCCACAGATTGTCTTTTTGGACGAACTGACCACCGGGCTGGACCCCAAGGCGCGCATTGATATGTGGCAGTTGATCAAGTCCCTGCGCGACGAGGGCAGGACCATTCTGATGACCACCCATTATATGGAGGAAGCGGAGCACCTTTGCGACCGCATCTGTATGATGGTGAAGGGAAAAATCATTGCGATGGGCACCATTGCGGAGCTGATCCGGCAGGCGGATTTAAGCCAGAAGATTACATTCTCATCCCGCGGCGCGGACAAGGCGGATTTGATGCAAATCGAGCATGTGACGGACGTCCATATCAGCGGCGATACTGTCGAGCTTTATGGCGTCGGCAAAAATCTGCTGCGGGACGTGACGGTGTATCTGAGCGAGCACAATATTGCCTTTGAGGATTTATCGAGCAAGAATCCCGGCCTTGAAGACGCCTTTTTGAAACTTGCCGGATTCAAACTGGAGGAATCGGAATGAAAGCTTTTTTGACAATGACGCTCACCGAGCTGAAGCTGTCCATGCGCGCATATGTCTATGTGTTTTTTGCCTTTATTTTTCCGCCCATGATGCTTTTGCTCTTTGGGAGCATATACGGGAACACGCCGAGCGACTTTTATGGCGGGCATGGCGCTGTGGACGTCTTAACCCCCGCCTATATCGCAATGATCCTTGCCGTTTCTGGCATTATGGGACTGCCGCTCAGCCTTGCCGAATACCGCCAGAACAAGGTTCTCAAAAGATACAAGGCGACGCCGATTGGCGCCGTAACCATTATGACGCCTCACTTGCTGGTCAACGCGCTGATGAGCATCGGCGGCATGGCCATATTGATTATTGTGGGGAAACTTCTCTTCGATCTCCATTTTCTGGGGAACCCGTTCTATTTTATACTTGCCTTCCTCTTATCGCTGGCCAGTATTTTTTCCATCGGATTCCTCATTTCCGCCATCGCGCCCAATAACCGCACCGCCACCGCTATTGCCTATCTGGTCTATTTTCCAATGCTGTTTCTCTCGGGGGCGACGATTCCGCTTCAGGTCATGCCCGAAGCGGTAAGGACGGTTTCCGAATTTATCCCCTTAACGTATTGCGTCAAGATCCTTCAAGGTACGTGGATGGGTAGTCCGATCGGAAATTTCGGCGCCGAGAGCCTCGTTCTGCTTGCCATACTGGCGGCCTGCACAGGCCTTTCCATAATATTTTTCCGCTGGGAGTAGCGCCGCGGGCAAGTCGGCGGGGAAATACGCTCTGTATGGCCTGCTGCTCGGCGCCGCTGTGTTCATGGCCGCCTATGGAACTGAAGTTTTTATACAACTGACGCGGAATAATAACCCTTCGCTGCAAGTCCCTGTGACCGGCTATGCGCTTGACGGCGATCAGGGCAGGCAAACCGGCCTGCTGTTTTTTGCTTTTTGCATCCTCGGCAATCTCATCAACGTGGCGATGGAAGAAGGCATCTTCCGGGGCCTATTCGTTTTTTAAAGCCGCGGCCGCGCGGTGGCAAAACTGCGCCTGAGCCCTATCAAGACGCGACAAATAAACGCTTCCACAATTTTATTGACAAAAAAGAAAACGCATCCTATAATTTAAGTAAACTTATAGTTTATTTTATTTCACTTATGTGCAATTTTTTGGAGGTCTAACAGATGAGCAGCGACGAACGCAAGGAAAAAGAGAAGGAAATCCGCAGAGATGACATCATCGACGCGGCCGAAAGGCTCTTTTTCACCAAGGGATACAATGCTGCGACGATGGACGATGTGGCAAAACACGCCGAGTACAGCAAAAGAACGGTATACGTCTATTTTAACAGCAAAGAGCAGATTTATTTTGAGATCATGATCCGAGGCTATAAGCTCCTGATGGAAATGCTCAAAGCCGACCGGCAAAAGAACCAAACGCACGACGCCCTCGAGGAAATACGGCAAATGGCTGCAACGCTATACCGCTTCAGCAACGATTATGCAGAATACTTCAGCGCGATTATGGAATACGAAAACAGCATGCTTGACTTTCAAACAAGCATTCCGGATCATTCAAAAGAGGAGTGCTACGCGCTTGGAGAACAAATCCTGGCCCATTTGACGGACGCATTGAAAAGGGGAATCGCGGAGGGTTCCCTCCGCAGCGATTTGAATATAAAAAATACGGCGCTTGCATTATGGGCGTGCATCATCGGCGTGTTCAATACGGCTAAGAAAAAGAAGTATTATATTGAGAACCATCACGGAGTAAGCCCGGAGGATTTGATTGCGGAAGCGTTTAATCTGATGATCCGGTCAATACAAAATTAATGGGAGAGATTAAAATGGCAAAGAAAGGATGCAGGAAAACGATGGGCGTTATATTGGGCGCCGTACTCGCTTTTATTGCGCTTGCTTTTACGGCCTTATTCATCATAAGCGGCATTTTTCAAAAACCCGCCTATCTGGAACCGTGGGACAAAGATTCCGCGCAAAAGTTCGACGATCCGAGAATCCAACTTGCGGCGCACGGCCTGCTGGCGGCCAACGGCCATAATATGCAGCCGTGGAAAATACGCCTGGATGAGAATGACCCAATGGTATTCTACCTATACGCGGACAGCGAGCGCTTCACCGGCGAGGTGGATCCTCTTGCGCGGCAAATGATGATCACGCAAGGCACCTTTTTGGAATATATCGCCATCGCCGGGGATGAGTTGGGATATCAAACGAATATGGAGCTCTTTCCTCAGGGAGATTACAACGAGCACGATTTGAGCGGCAGTATGGACGCCACGCCCGTGGCAAAAATCACCATTGCCAAGGCCGCTCCCCAAAGCGCCCCACTTTATGACGCTATGTTTTTGCCGGATACAAACAGGGCGCCGTATCAATCGGCCAAGCTGACCTCCGAGCAGATCATGGAACTGGAGAATATAAGCGCTGATCCAAATATTACGATAAAGATTTTTCAGAATGAAGAGGACCTGACCCAATTGGGGAGCTATGCGATGCAGGCCGCCTCCGTCGAGGCGGGCGTGGAGCGCGTTATGAAAGAGTCGGAGGTCATATTCCGCGCGAACGAATACCAGAAGAATCAATATCGCTACGGCTTTTCTGTGGAAGGGCAGGGAACCACAGGGGTCATGCGGCATCTTATGCAGGGGCTGGTCACGCTTTTCCCTTCGATGAACAGGGGCAAGGCCGCATCGGATGTGTTCATTGAGTCAACCCGAACATCCATAGAGAATACGCCCGCTTACGCCATGATTATTACGAAGGATAATACGCGCCCAACCCAAGTGAAAAGCGGCATGTTATATAGCAAGCTGATATTGGCGGCCCGGCAGATGGGCCTTGTGATGCAGCCGTTGAGCCAGGTTTTAGAAGAATACCCCGAAATGAATGCGCTCTACAGCGGCATCCATCAGGACTACGCCCCCGGGGGAGGCACAATTCAAATGCTCGTGCGCCTGGGTCAGCCCACAAAGGAAGTTGTGCAGAGCATGCGGCGCGACGTCATGGATTTGATCGTGGGAGGATAAGTCTGAATGAAGGCCAATATCCAGACAGCGGAAAAGAAGCTTTTTGAACTCCGGCCCTATGAATATAACGCCGAAAAAGTCCGTGTTTACGGACTTTTTCGGGACTTGGACGTTCTTTACTTAAGGGCGGCGGTAAGCACAG
>JAEWMV010000199.1 GCA_023393045.1 Bacillota bacterium
GCGTATAAGGGTGCGCCGCATGGTCGAAAATCTCCCTTACCGTGCCGGTTTCCACGATTTTGCCCGCGTACATCACGGCGATTTTATCGCACGTTTCGCCTAAGATGGAAAGGTCGTGCGTGATGAGTATGAGCCCCATCTTCCGTTCCCGCCGGAGCCTTTCCAATAAGTCGAGTATCTGCGCCTGTATCATCACGTCGAGCGCGGTGGTGGGCTCGTCGCCGATGACGAGCTTCGCGTCGCAGGCAAGTGCCATGGCGATCATGGCCCTTTGCTTCATGCCGCCGGAAAATTCGTGCGGATAGCGCATGAGCCTGTCCCGCGGAATTTCCACAAGCTCCAGCAAATCGCCCGCGCGCCGCATCGCCTCCTTCATGTCCGCGCCCTCGTGGAGCACAATAGCCTCCGCAATCTGCCAGCCCACACGCTTGACGGGGTTCATGGCGTTCATCGCGCCCTGAAAGATGATCGAAACATCCTTCCAGCGGTGCGCGCGTATCTCGTCCATGGAAAGCTTTGTGTAGTCGATGCCCTCAACTTTTATCTCTCCCCCCGCGATGTACCCCTCGCGCGGCAGCATACGGCAGATGGAAAGCGCGCTCGTGGTTTTGCCGCAGCCGGATTCGCCCACGATCCCCAGCGACTGCGCGTAGTCCAAATCAAAATCCACGCCGTCCACGGCGCGAAGGTCGCCCTTCGCCGTACGGAAATAAGCCTTCAGTCCTTTTACCTCGAGCAGCTTTTGCTTTGTTTCCATGCCGCTCACCTCTCCTTCAGCCTGGGGTTCAATATCTCGTCAAACGCGTACCCCATGAGCGTAAGCCCCAGCACCACGAGCACCACGCACACGCCCGCGGGCAAAAAATACCACCATGCGCCCTTGGCCACGGCGCTGTTGGCGTTGGCGTAATAGAGGATCATGCCCCAGCTTGGCTGGCTTGTATCCCCGAGGCCGAGGAAGCTCAGCGTCGTTTCCGTGCTGATGGCCGCTGCGGCGGAAAGCACGGTGTTGGCAAACACCACGGGGAATACGTTCGGTAAAATGTGCTTTCTCATGATGTGCGCGCTTTTCGCGCCGATGGAAACGGTGCGCTCCACATAGGGCATCTCTTTTACCGAAAGCGTCTGCGCCCGCACGAGCCGCGCGCTGCCCGCCCACCCCGTGAGGCCGATGACGAGTATGATGTTGACGAGGCTTGCGCCCAGTATCGCCGCGAGCACCATGCAAAGCGGCAGCCACGGTATGCAGAGCATGAAATCCGTAAGGCGCATAAGTAGCACGTCCACCCATTTGCCGAAATAGCCGGAAATGACGCCCACTACCGTGCCGATGAGCATGGAGATGGCCGTCGCCACCGCGGCGACGAGCATCGACACCCTCGCCCCCGCCACGAGGAAGCGGAAAAGGTCGCGCCCGAGGTGATCCGTGCCAAGCCAGTGTTCGCCGCTCGGGGGTAGCCAGCGCATCGCGCCGGATTCGCCCGTGTCGCCGAGGCGAAAGCCCACCGCGCTTTGGCCGAACAGGGCGACCAGCGCGAAGAAGAGCACGAGGATGCTGCCGGCAAAAGCCGTTTTGTTGCGATAGATCTGCCGGAAGAACTCGCGCGTGCGCATTATGCGCATTTCGCCGCGAAGGGAGCGCCGGCGGGTTCCCGCAAAGAGGAAAGCAAAGAATTTCTTCATAACTGTTCCCCCCTCAATTCTTGATGCGCGGGTCGATGAGGCCGTACACGACGTCCGCAATGAAGTTGGCGAGTATGGTCGATATCGTCGTAAAGAGAAAAATGCCCTGCAAAAGCGTATAATCCCTGTTGTCGATGGCAGTGTAGGTGAGGCTGCCAAGCCCCGGCCAGCTGAACATGGTTTCAAGCTGCACCGCGCCCGCAATGACAAAGCCGAGGTTCATAAACACCAGCGTCACCATGGGCAGCATGGCGTTTGGCATGGCGTGTTTTCTCAACACATAGCCTTCGCGGAAGCCTTTCGCGCGGGCGGTGGAGATATAATCCTCCTGCAGCACGTCCATCATGGTGCTGCGCATGGTCACGCAGTATTCCCCCGTCATCCCCAGGCTCATGCAGATGACGGGCAGCGCCATGCGGTTGGCAACGTCCTTTATGTGCGCCCATGTGGAGGTGAATATCTTGCCCGTGGTGTACATGCCCATCGAGGGGAAGATGTTAAGCGACGTGCAGAAAACGAGGATGAGCATCATGCACAGCCAGAAGGTGGGCATGGAGTAGATGACGAGGGAAAGGGAGAGCAGCGCCGTGTCGACGGCACGCCCGCGCTTTGCCGCCGCGACGACGCCAAAGAGCGTGCCGAGCACGATGGCGATGACCTCCGCGATGCCAAGCAGCATCACCGTGGGCAGTATGCGCGAGGATATCACGCTCCACACGCTTTTGCCGTAGGTGTAGGAAGTGCCCAGATCGAAATGGGCAAGCTTGACGAAATACCCCGTGAACTGCTGCCACAGCGTGCCGTCGAGCCCGTAATAGGCGGCAAGGCTTTTGAGCGCTTCCTCGCTCGCCTTGGTCGTACGATCAAGCCGCGTGATGATGTCCCCCGGCAGCAGCCGGAAAAGTATGAAGTTGAAAACCAGCACGCAGAAGATGGTCACAAGCAAATAGAGGAGCTTGCCGAGTATCCGTCTTAGCTGCATAAGTACCACCCTTAATGAAGCAATTTGCTATGAAGCATGGCGGGTTTTGCCCGCCATGCCCATGTGGTTCTCCGCTGTTTGGTTATTCCCCGATGTATGTAAGGTGCATCAGCTCGTAGGGCAATGTGGTGTAGTCCCACAGCAAGCCGTACTCGGAGCCCTCGGGCAGCTGCGCGTACCCCTGCCACTTCGCTTTGTTGACGGGCTGGATGTAGTAGTAGTAGCCGAGGATAAGCATGGGGCAGTCCTCGTAGAAGATCTCCTGCATCCTGTTGACGGCCGCGCGGCGCGCTTCGTCGTTTTCGGCATAGAGCTGCTCGTTGAAGAGCGTGTCGTACTCCGCGTTTCCATAGCCCGTTTCGTTATAGCCGTTGTTGGCGTATGCCCAGTATCCGTCCTCCCACTGGAAGAGGGAGAGCGAGAAGGACGGGTCCACGTACGCGCCCCATTCGACGATGTACATGTCGTAATCAAACGCGTCGCAGTAGTCCCACAGCGTCGCCTGGTCGTAGCCCTGCACAACAAGCTCTATGCCCGCCTTCTGGCAGGTCTCCTTCATGATGGTGCAGGCGTCCTGATCCTCGGTGTTGTTGGAATCGTAGTTGAGGCGGAAGGTGAGCGCCTCCCCGTTGGCGTTATAGCGCGTCGCGCCCGCCGCCTTGTCCGCCTCGCCGTAGGCGCCGCCCGCGGCGTTGTAGGTGAAGCCCGCGCCCTCGAGCAGGGCGATGGCCTTTTCAACGTTATCCTGTGCGTCGGAATCGCGGTAGTTCGCGTAGTTGGTCTTAAGGTCGTAATAGTATTTGCTGTTGGCGCCGAGCATCGAGTCGCCCGCAACGCCGAGGCCGCTGTAGGCCATGTCCAAAATATAGCTCCTGCGCGTGCAGTAGTCGATGGCCTGGCGCACTTCTTTCAATTGGATGAGCTGGTTGGCGGCGGAGCCTGCTTCGGGCGCGTTGAGGTTGAAGGAAACGGCGTTGAAGCCGTAGGTCATGCCCAGCGCGTAATCGAAGGATTCGTCGGTCTTGAGCGCGTCAAGCGCGCTCGCCGTCATATACTCGCACGCGTCCAGCTCGCCGTTTTGGAGCGCGGTGAGGGGTTCGGCCACATTGTAGACATAGACCAGCGCGTCGACGGCGCTCTGCCCGTTCCAGTATTTGTCGTTTTTGACCAGCGTGCAGGCGATGTCGTCCGCGCCGTACCATTTGAAGGGGCCTGTGCCCACCATATTTTCGGGGGTCAGCTCCACTTCGAGCGCGGCGTACACGTTCTCGTCGTCGGAGGCAAGATAGTTGCCCGCGTCGTCCGTAAAATACTCTTTCCAGATGTGCGCGGGGTAAATGGGGCATACGGAAAGGTATTCGATGATGTAGGGATAATCGGCCTCCACGGTGAACTTGAGCGTCGTCTCGTCCACGACCTCAATCGAATCCGGGTCGAGGAAGAGCACGTCGTAGGCGTGCGCGTAGCTCCAGTAATAGGTCGTGTAGAGCGTGAAGGCCACGTCGTTTGCCGTGAACTTCTCGCCGTCCTGCCAGGAAACGTCGTCCCGCACGCGCAGCGTGTAGGTGCAGGTGCCGTCTTCGTTGACGGCCTTGTCGTAGCCCGCGGCGAGGCTATTCACAAGCTCGTAGTTGCGGTCCCTGACAAAGAGCGTGTCGTAGATGGACGCGTATACATAGTAGGCGATGGTATGCGTGCCGAAATAGGGGTTGAGCGAATCCGGTTCATCGCCGAAGCCGAAACGGAAATAAATCGTGTCATCGTCCCCGCCCCCGCAGGCCGCAAGCGGCAGGGCGAAAACGATGACAAGCAACAGCGCGATGATTCTACTTGCCGGTTTCATCTTATCCATCCTTTCAGTCCCTGATTGGAGGGTGATGTGTTTCCGGCTGTATTGTATACCTTTATGCACGAAAAAGCTATATTCTATTCGTGCGTGTTTAAATCACTCCGCTCTCGAGTACGGTGAGCTTCTTTTCGTCGCTGTCGAGCCGCGCGAAAGCGCCCATCGGCAGGGTCGCGGTATCCTGCGTGTGGCCGAGGGGCAGCCCGTAGAGCACGGGCACGCCGAGGTTTGCGCAATAGTAATTGAAAACGTCCTCGATGTCCGTGTCGCTATAATAGCCGGGGTCGAAGATGTTGGGATCGCAGTTGTTGCACTCGCCTATCACGATGCCCGCGATGCCCTCAAACTTGCCTGCGTTGCGCAGGTGGGAGAAGCAGTGGTCCATGATCCAGGGCTCCGTATCCACCTCCTCAAGGAAGAGGATTTTTCCGCGCGTATCGATCTCGTAGGGCGTGCCCAGCGTCGCGCATACAAGCGTGAGGTTGCCGCCCACAAGCTCGCCCTCGCAGACACCGGGCGCGACGGAATAGAGCCACTTCTTTTTATCCGCAAGCTCAATTTCGCCCAAGGGTTCCGGCGTGCTTATCGCCTTAAAAAACTGCTTTCTCGTATACTCGCTCAAATCCTCGCTCGTAAAGCGCGTCATGCCCGGGCCGTGGAAGGTCATCACGCCCGCTTTTCGGTAGATGGCGAGGTGGATGCTCGTGATGTCCGAAAAACCCGTGAATATCTTGGGATTCGCGCGTATGGAATCATAGTCGATGCCGCCGAGTATCTGTGCGCTGCCGTAGCCGCCCTGGGTCACGAATATGGCGTCGATCTCGTCGTCATAGAACATGCCGTTGAAATCCGCAATGCGGTGCTCCTCCGTGGCGGCGAAGAAGCCCTTCGTCTCGTTGACATGTGCGCCCAGGCGCACGTTGAAGCCCATGCTCTCGAGCATCTCCTCGGCGCGCAGCACGTCGCTTTTGTGGAAGGAGGAGCTTGCGGGCGATATGATGCCGATGGTGTCTCCCTTGTTTAGTTTCTTTGCCTTGATCATGCCCGTATCCTCCTTTGCCCTTGATTGGGGCGCGCCGTACCGTCTCCATCGTTTCGGGCTTTGCAGCCCAAACAAGACTTTATAAAACCGTCGCTGAAAACGGCGGATTTTAAGCCCGGTGGGAGGATGACCTGCCGCGCGCCTCCCCGGCGCGCTTTGTGTTCGCATGAGATTTGTTGGGCGGAAATTTCCCGCCGCCCGCTTCAATGCGGCGGCTTTGCCGTTTAAAAACCGGCTTGCCCGACGGCGGTAAGCGTCCCCGGCTGATAACATTATAGCATTATACATCGCAACCGGTCAATAAAACGGGCAAAAATGGGACATGCGGCATGTATAAGCCGGACGTTATACGCATAAAAACACAGTGTCCCGCCCGCGTTCGACATATTGTTTACGGGGCGGATTATGGTATAATTTAAGAAAGCGTCCATTTATGTACAAAAATAAAATAGCTGGGGGGTATCCTGAGATTGATGAAGCGCGTTATCACCATATGTATGGCCTGCGTGCTGCTCGTGCTATCGAGCGCGCCGGTCGTTGCCTCCGGTCTTGCGGCGCAGGACGTCAGGCCGGCGATAGAGACCGTTCAAGACTGCGTTTCCCGGACGGACTCCATCCTCTCCACCGTTGAGGGAATCATCGACTGGCAGATCGTCGGCTCCGAGGCGGAGCTCGAAGCGTACCGCGAAGCGCTCTATTCCGGCGCGGAATACGAGTCGGAGGACGATCATGAGGAGATCGTCGCCAAGGCGGAGGAGCTCGGCCTTTGCATCGAGCAAATAACAGCCCTTCAGGCTGAGGTGGACGCGCTTGCCCCCACGGGCCTTGAAAGCGTGGATAAAACCATAACGGCGGCGCAGGTATACTTCGCGTGGCTTCAGGGCGCGCTCGCCGACCTGATGAGCATATTCGACTTTTATTTCGCCGAGTATGAGGCGGGCCGGGGACTGGCGGAATATGACGCCGAAGACTACGCCGATACGGGCGACGCCATCGCGGACCTCTATTACGCCATCCAGGACATGACGGACGCCATGGATGAAATTGAGTGCCCGGGGTACATGCAGGAATGCTTTAAGAAATACGTCGGCACCACGCGCAAATACCTCCTGGTGCTCGAATCCATGTACACGGCCGTGCAGCTTGAGGACGTGCTCAGGAGCACCTCCGCCATCTATCTGATCGGCCGCATGGACATCGAAATCGGCAAGTGCGAAATCGAGCTGACGGAGCTGTTCAACCTCCAGTACGAAAAGGTGCAAAGCCGTCTTGACGGGGACATTGGCACCCTTCGCGCGGAGCTTTCCGCAAATTGCGCCGCGCTCCTCGGCGCGCTGTAAGGGAGGGCGAAGATATGGCAAACAAATTTTGCGCCAACTGCGGCCTCCCCCTCAAGGGCAACGAGGCTTTCTGCGCCTCGTGCGGCGCGTCCGCCGACTTCGGCCGAACCGCGCCTGCGCCTGCGACTCCCCCCGCGGGTAATTATGTCCCGCCGATACAGCCCACCACGCCGCCTTCGGCAGGCCATTACACCCAGCCGATACAGAATAATGCGCCGCCCCCGGCGGGCAATTATCCCCCTCCGGCGCAGCCCTATTACGCGCCGCCGCAGCCGCGCGCGAGCCCCGCGCCCGTCCAATATGCCCCCGCGCAGGCCGCCGGGCCGCAAACGAAGAAGCGGGGCGGCAAAACAGGGCTTCTCATCGCGGGCATCTGCGTGGGCGCGGTGCTGCTTGTCGCAGTAATTGTCATCGCGCTTTTTGCCAACCCTACGGACGGCATGGGCGACAAGCCCGCCGTCTCCGGCGCGGCGCTCACCGACGCGGACCTGCCCGGGGTCGCCTACTCCTACCTCACGCGCCAGAAAACGGTGGAGGTGGACTTCGTCGTCTCCGAAACGATTTACCCCAGCCTCTATTCCACCATGGACAGCGTGGTCAACCTCAACGCCACGAGCGAGGGCGGCGAAACGGAGGCGCTCGTGAAGGTGGAAATCCCCGGCTTCACGCAACCCTTTGAGCAAAAGGTCACGCTGGGCTCGCAGATCACCAAGCTCTATATCAAGCCCGCGCTTTTGCCGGGCTATATCGACCTCACCTCCTCCAAGGACGCGCAGATCAACATCAGCGTGCTCGACAACGACACGGGCAAGGTCTATGTGCAGGAAACGCGCAAGGTGAAGCTGATGAGCGTGTATGACTTCATACTCTGGGAGGATGACTTCGGCGAGTACAACAAATACAATGTGCTCGCGTGGCTCACCCCCGAGTCCGAGGGCATCCTCGCCCTCAGGCGCACGGCCATCGCCTGGCTTGAGGATTACTCGGGCGGCATGATGAATTCTCTGCCCGGCTACCAGCTCGCCCTCTACGGCGAGGATGAGTATTACCTCAACGTCATCTGGCAGGTCGTGGCCATACAGGCCGCCATGAGTGAGCTTGGCATGCGCTATAACATGGGCTCCTTCTCCATGACGGAGGGGTACAACCAGCGCGTGCTGCTGCCGGACAGCTGCCTTGAGACGGGCAGCGGCGTGTGCATAGAAACCGCGCTCATCATGGCAAGCGCCATACAAAGCGCCAATATGCACGCCATGATCATCTTCCCGCCGGGCCACGCGCAGGTCGCCATTGAGGACTGGAATGAGAGCGGGGAATACTGGCTCATCGAAACCACGCTGCTCCCCTTTGGCGCCACGGACGACGAGCTTTACAGCTTCGTCACCTATTACGACAACGAGCAATGGCTCGAATACATTGCCGACCCTTGGGGGGACGGTTCCGGCCCGTGCTTCGTGGTGGATTGCGACATGGCCGCGCCGCTTGGCATAACGGCTTTCAGCAACTGAGGCAACTGTGCTATAATCATCCCGGGCGCGCGAGCGTCCGGGATATTTTCTTTGCGGGGGTTGTGCGATGAAAAAAATTCGGCTTGGCCGCACGGGATTGATGGTGACGGACACCTCCTTCGGCGCGCTGCCCGTGCAGCGCACGGATACCCAAAGCGCCGTGAAGCTCATCCGCCGCGCGTTTGACGCGGGCATCAACTATTTCGACACGGCCAATTCCTATACCGACAGCGAATATAAGCTCGGCCTCGCCCTCTCGGACGTGCGGGGCGAGGTGGTCATTTCCACCAAGTCCGGCGGCGGGGATAAAAAAACCGTCACCGCGCACATCGAAAACAGCCTTCGCATGTTAAAGACCGACTATATCGATCTTTTGCAGTTCCATAATCCGGCAAGCCTCCCCGATCCAAACGACCCGGATTCCCCCTTCGCGGCCGCGCTGGAGGCGAAAAGGAAGGGCTATGTGCGCCACATCGGCATCACCAACCACAGGCTTGCCCTCGCGCATCAGGCCATAGAATGCGGCCTGTATGAGACGCTGCAATTTCCTTTCAGCTACTTGAGTTCCGAGGAGGAGCTTGCGCTCCCCACCCTGTGCAAGGAGGCGGACATGGGCTTCATCGCCATGAAGGGGCTTGCCGGCGGCCTTCTCACCAACGCGCGCGCCTGCGCCGCCTTCATGCGGCAATACGATAACGTCGTGCCCATCTGGGGCATACAGCGCGAGCGCGAATTGGACGAATTCCTCGCGCTTGCCGCAATGGAAGAGCTTGCGCTCGCGGACGAATTGCGGGAAATCATCGGGCGCGACCGCGCGGAACTCTCCGGCAACTTCTGCCGCAGCTGCGGGTATTGCCTGCCCTGCCCCGCGGGCATCGACATCCCGCAGGCCGCGCGCATGTACTGCCTGCTTCGCCGCATGCCCATGGAGCAGTTCATGACGAGGGAATATTATCAGCGCATGC
The DNA here is from genome assembly GCA_023393045.1 of Bacillota bacterium. GTDB lineage: Bacteria > Bacillota > Clostridia > Christensenellales > CAG-138 > Phil1. Next base: position 9,367 of record JAEWMV010000199.1, read on the forward strand.
ACAAGATAGACGCGTGCATCAACTGCCGCGTCTGCGCCTCCCGCTGCCCGTATTCGCTCGACACGCCCAACCTTCTTCGCGCCATGCTCGAGGATTACGACGCGATGTACGCCAAACACGGGCCCAAGCTGACGTTTGACAACGGATAACGGCCCGTTGCGGGGGCGGATCATATCCGCCCCTGATTTATTAAAACACCGCAAGCACGGAACAGCGCGGCGCGCCGCCGGGCTGTTATACTTATACCGGCGCAAGGCAAGGAGGAAACGATGGATACCCTCACCATCCTGCAAAGCACGCTCGTGTATATCGACGCGCATCTGGGGGAAGAGCTCACCCCGGAAAAGCTTTCCGCGCGGGCGGGTTTTTCGGTGTTCCATTTCTGCCGCGTGTTCCGCTGGGCTGTAGGATACTCCGTGATGGAATATGTGCGGCAGCGCCGCCTCGCGTTCGCGGCGCACGCGCTGGGGACGGGGGAGAGGATACTCGACATCGCGCTCTCCTGCGGCTTCGAGACGCACGCGGGCTTTACCAAGGCCTTCCGCAGGCATTTCGGCTGCCCGCCGGAGGTGTACAGGATGCACGCGGCCTTGGCGGTTCCCGCGCTGCCCGATCTTGCGCTCAACCATCAATATGAAATCGGAGGTATCGTTATGGAACCCAAATTCATCAAGCGCCCCGCGGCGACCATCGCCGGCTACTCCATCCGCACAAAGAGCGAGGAGGGCGAAAATTCGCGCGCCATCCCCGCGTTCTGGGCGGCGTATATGGCCGACGGCAGGTGCGAGAAACTGCATAAGGAAAGCTTTGTGAAAAACCACGCCGAGTACGGCGCGTGCTTTCCGGAAAACCCGGAAACGGGTGAATTCATCTATGTAATAGGCGTCGAGGCGGACGCGGAGGCTGCCAAAGCGCAGGGGTACGGCGCGTTCACGGTGCCCGCGGCGACCTACGCCGTGTTTTCCACCCCGCCCTGCAACGGGGAGAACTTCGTCCCCTCCATACAGGGCGTGTGGCGCTTCATCTTCAACGAATGGTTCCCAAGCTCGGGCTACGAATACGCGCCTGGCTGCGTGGACTACGAATTGTATGACGAGCGCTGCATGAGCGAAAACGGCAAGGTGTGCGACATTTGCATACCGGTGACGAAGGTAATTGACAATTGACATTGTCAATTATAACTAATAACTAACAGTGAATAGTGAATAACTAAAAAGAGGAAACGCCCGCGAAAGCGGGCGTTTTTCATGCAGTCATTGTAAATTGGCCATTTTTAGTTGTCAATTGCCCTCATACACAACCTCTCCGCCGCACACCGTCATCGTCACATTGGCGTTCTTTATTTCGTCCTCGGGCAGCGTGAAGATATCGCGGTCGAGCACCACGAGGTCGGCGTATTTGCCCACGGTGATGGTGCCCTTGACGTCCTCCTCGCAGGAAGCGTAGGCCGCCTCGCGCGTAAAGGCCGCGACAGCCTCGTCGACGGTGAGCTTTTCGTTCGGGTGCCAGCCGCCCGCGGGGCAACCGGAAAGGTCCTTGCGCGTGACCGCGTGGTAGATGCCCTGTATGGCGTTGAAGCGCTCTATGGGCGCGTCGGAGCCGAAGGCCATGCGTATGCCGAGCTTGAGCATGGTCTTGAACGCGTAGCTGGTTTTGGCGAGTTCGCCCGCGCGCGCGTCCGCGATGTGCAGGTCGTAATCGAGGAAGATGGGCTGCACGAGCGCCATCACGTCAAGCGCGCGCATGCGCTTGAGCTGATCCAGATCCGTGATCTGGCAGTGGATGATGCCGTGACGAAGAGGGGTCTTTTCAACTTTGCGCGCCTTCTCGAAGGCATTGAGAGCCATGTCGATCATCGCGTCGCCAATCGCGTGGATAACGCTTGGCATGCCGCGCTCGGCAGCCGCGCATACGAGTTCGTCAAGCCGCTCCTGCGTATAGATGGCGATGCCGCGTGTGTCGGGCGCGTCGCAATAAGGCTTTCGCATATAGGCCGTGCGCGCGCCGAGCGACCCGTCCGCAACGATCTTGAGCGCTCCCATACGGAAGCGCGCGTCGCCTTTTCCATAATAATAACCCTGCGCGAAGAAAAGCTTGAGTATCTCCATGTCCGAAAGCCGGCATTGCAGGTATACGTGAACGGGCAGCCAATCCGCGCCGAGCATTTCCTCATAGGCGCGCAGGGGAACGCACTCCCCCTCGGGGGGATAATAGAGGTCGTCCACATGCACGGTGGTCAGCCCGCAGCGCACGGCGTCCTCTGCCGCGGTGCGGATATAGGTCTTCGCCTCCTCCAGCGTGGGGGCGCGGCGGATGGGCGCGGCAAGGTCGAGCGCGTCCTCTAAGAGCACGCCGTCCGGCATGCCGTTTTCGTCCCGCCCGATGCTGCCGCCGGGCATGTCCTTCGTGTTCCTGTCGATGCCGCAGAGTTCAAGCGCCTTCGTGTTGAGGCATGCGACGTGATAGCATGTGCGCGTGAAGGCGATGGGGATGTCCCGGCTGATCTCATCGAGCTCCTGCCGCTTGGGGAAGGTGCTGTCGTCCGACCAATGGTCGTTGTTCCAGCCCGCGCCCACAAGGCGCGTGATGCCGGGATGGTCGGCAATGAACTTGCGGCCAATCTCTATAATCTCTGCCTTGCTCTTCGCGGGGGCGAGCTTCGCCTGGAACAGGCTTTCCCCGTAGTGGAGGAAGTGCATATGCGTGTCGATGAAGCCCGGCAGCATTAACTTACCGCTGAGGTCGATCATTTTCGTTTTCGCCGTTTTGCGCTTCATCGCGTCGCCGTCGCTGCCCACAAAGGCGATTCTGCCGCCCTCCACGCAAACGGCGCTCACCTCGCGCCCGTCCATGGTTTTCACTTTGCCGTTGTAGAAGATTGTATCCATCGATTCCTCCGCTTTGTTTGATTGCACGCGAAAGCGGACCGCCGCACGGTCCGCCGCTATCATAGCATTATTCGCCCAGCTTGTCGAGCGCCCCCCGGTAGCCCGCCGCGCCGTAGACGAGGCAGCGGTTCACGCGGGAGATGGTGGCCGTGGACGCGCCCGTCTTCTCCGCGATGACGGAATACGTTTCGCCGCGCCGCAGTAGCCGCGCCACCGCAAAGCGCTGGCTCATCGCCTGCAATTCGCCTATGGTGCAAAGGTCCTCGAAGAAGCGGTAGCAGTCCTCCTCTGTTTCAAGCGTCAGGACGGCTCTGAACAGCGCGTCCATGTCCTCGTCGCGAAGCTTGCTTTCATACATACGCGCGCCCTCCGTGCTTTTCTTTATCACCATAGTAGCGCATCAAAGGCCGCCGGTCAAGAAGGCGCGGGTGCGCGGGTTCTTCGGCTCGTCCACCACCTGAAGCGCGTCGCCCTGCTCCACGATCTCGCCGTCCTCCATGAACACCACGCGATCCGCGACGGCGCGCGCAAAGTCCATCTGGTGCGTCACGACGATCATGGTCATGCCATCTTGCGCGAGATTTCGTATGATGTCCAGCACGCCGCGCGTGCTCTCGGGGTCGAGCGCGCTCGTGGGTTCGTCAAAAAAGAGCATTTCAGGTTCCATGCACAGCGCGCGGGCGATGCACACGCGCTGCTTTTCCCCGCCGCTGAGCTGATAGGGGTATGCATCCCCCCGCTCGGCAAGCCCCACTTTCGCAAGCAGGGCGCGGGCCTTCGCTTCGGCCTCCTCGCGCGTTTGTCCCAGAACATGGACCGGCGCGTCGGTGAGGTTTTGCATCGCGCTCATGTGCGGAAAAAGCTCAAAGCTCTGGAACACCATGCCAAAGCGCAGCGTGCACGCGCGCAAGGCGGCGCGCGGCGCGTAGCGCGCGCCCGAGGGGGCGTCCTCGGCGGCAATGCTCCCAAGGTAGGCAAGGCTGCCGCGCTCCGCGCGCTCGAGGAGGGCCGCCACGCGAAGCAGCGTGGATTTGCCGGAGCCCGAGGGGCCGATCACCGCCACCACCTCGCCCTGCGCGAGCGTGAGGGAGATGCCCTTTAACACCTCGCGCTCTCCAAAGCGCTTATGGATGTTTTCCATGCGAAGTATTTCGTCCATGCCGCTCACCTGTAATACGCGAGGCGCTTTTCAAAACGCCCCATCAGGTAGGCCACGATGGCGTTGAACACATAGTAGAACAGCGCCGCCGCGGCGAGGGGGAGCATGCTCTTCTGCGCGCTCGCGATCTGGCGCGCGTAGGTGAACATCTCCATCACGCCGATGGCAAAGGCGAGCGAGGTGTCCTTGATGAGGGTGATGGCCTCGTTGGTCATGGGCGGCAGTATCCGCTTGACCACCTGCGGCAGCACGACGCGCAAAAACGCCTGCGACCGCGTATAGCCCAGCACCTGCGCCGCCTCGCGCTGGCCCACGGGGATGCTCTCTATCCCCGCGCGGTAGATCTCCGCGAAATACGCCGCGTAGTTGAGCACGAAGGCGATGATGACCGCGTAAATCTTATAGGAAAAGTCGATTTGGATCCGGAAAATGTACCAAGGCCCGAAGTAGACCACGAGTATCTGGAGCATCAGCGGCGTACCCCGCATGAAGGAGGTATACGCCGCCGCGGGATAGCGAAGCCACCGCTTTTTGCTCATGCGCGCAAAGGCAAGCGGCAGCGCCAGCGGCACCGCAAACGCCACCGTGAGCGCGTAGATGAGCACGCTCGTGAGCATTCCGCCGCCGAGCTGGGCGAGCATGGCTTCAATCGTCATAAGGCATTATTTCCCCAGTATGCACACGTCGTAGCCGAACCAATCGTTGGAAATTTCGGCGAAGGTGCCGTCCTCAACCATCTTCATCAGCTCCGCCTGCACCTCGTCGCGCAGTTCCGTGTTGCCCAGCAGGAAGCCGATGCCGTACTGTTCGGCCACGAGCTCGTCCTCCAATATCACAAACTGATCCTCGCGCCCTTCCATCTGGAAGCGGGCGACGCCGATGTCCATGGCGATGGCGTCCACCGCGCCGGATTCGAGTTCCATGAAGGCTGTGTTATAATCGGAAACCTTTTCGAGCGTGGCGAAGGAGGCGAGAAGCGCGGCGTTTTCCTCCTCCTCGATGGCGGACTGCGCCGAGCTTTCGTTCTGCACGGCCACGATTTTGCCCGCGAGGTCGGCCTGACTTGTGATGCCGCCGCCCGCCTTGACGATGAACACCTGCGAGTTGTCCATGTACGCGTCCGTCCAGGTGTAGAGTTCCTCGCGGTCGTTGATGGTGAAGCCGTTCCAGATGCAGTCTATCGTGCCGGATTCAAGCTCCCAGTCCTTTGAATCCCAGTTGATGGGCACGAGCTTCAATTCCCAGCCGAGCCGCTCGCAGAGCGCCTTGGCCATATCGATGTCAAAGCCCGTGTATTCGCCGTCGTCGCCCATGTAGCCATAAGGCGGGAATTCCGCGTCAAAGCCCAGCGCGAGCGTGCGCGCATCCTTATCCGCGCCCTTTGTGCAGCCGTAGGCGAGGGTGAGAGCGAGCACTGTCATGAGAATGATCGCGGCGAGTTTCCTGATTTTCATAGATATATCCTCACTTTATATTTTAAACGATTTTATTGCGCCTTGAACGCCCTGACATATTAACACGTTATCTTGATAAAGTAAAGAAGTATTTTTATCTAAAAAAGTAATTATTGTCGTTCGGGACAAGGGCGGATGGTATCCGCCTGCGACATACAGATTGCGCCGTGCGGTGTGCGTCGTCCGTAGGGGCCGATCCTGTATCGGCCCGGTGCGTGACAGGCGCCGCATAGCAAAACAACGGCGGCTCCCGCCGTTAAAGCGCAAGCCGTTCGTTAATTCGGTAATTGTCAATTACCTTCGTCTGCGCGCTCGCCTCTTCTGTTCTTCCATCAGTTTCAGATAGCTCTTATATCGCCTCGCGTCGATTTCCCCGCGCGCGAGCGCGCCCTGTACGGCGCAGCCCGGTTCGTGCGTGTGCGTGCAATCCCGGAAGCGGCATTGGGACGCCAGCTCCTCCATTTCCGGAAAAACCGCGCCCACGTCGGATTCCTCCAATGCGAGGGAGCGCATCCCCGGCGTGTCGATCACAAGGCCGCCCGAGGGCAACAATATCAGCTCGCGCCGCGTGGTGGTGTGGCGGCCCTTGCCGTCCCGCCGGACGGCTTGCGTTTCCAGTGCGTCTGCGCCCAGGAGAGCGTTTATCAGCGTGGACTTGCCCGCGCCGGAAGCGCCGACGAGCACCGCCGTGACGCCTTCCTTCATATAGGCGCGCGCCGCGTCGAAACCGTCCTTCGTTTCACAGGTGCAGGCGATGACGTCCGCGCCGGGGCAAAGCGCGCGCGCCGCGCCGAGCGCGCCGTTTAAGTCGGCGCACAGGTCGGCCTTTGTGAGCACGGTGACCACCCTTGCGCCGGATTTTTCGGCAGCGGAGAGGAAGCGCTCCAACTTCGCAGGGTTATAGCCCGAATCGAGCGCCATGCACACGAAGCATACGTCCATGTTCGCGGCGATGGGCTGCACATAAGGGACGGGGCCCGCGGCCATGCGGGCGAGGAAGGTTTCCCTCGGCAGCAGCCGTTCTATTCCCCGCGGGGAGAGGAGTACCCAGTCCCCAGCGATGGGGAAGCAGGCGGGATTTTCGGCCTCGTGGCGGAATTTCCCCGTCACGGATAAAAGAATTTCGCCGTCCTCGGTGAGAAGCGTGTACTCCCCGTGGCTCTGGCTGATCACGCGGCCGAGCGCGAGGGAGGCTTGTTGCGCCTGAGCAAAGTGTATGTCCTTCGCGCCGCAGCGCTTGAGCGTGTTTGTTTCCAATGGTTTGCCTTTCCGGGCAGCAATGCCCAAACATGGTGAATTTGGGCACAAAAATGCCCGGGAACCTCGCTCCCGGGCCAAGCGTCATAGTGAAGACGGCTTACGTTAAGCCGACTTCCTCCGGGAGCGCGCGACGATGGATGCATCAAAAACATTCTCTTTCATCTCACATTGCTCCCTTCCTTGGAAAAGTCGGTTTTGGCCGCAAAAGAAGTATAGCAAACAATGGCTTATTATGTCAACGAAACTGTGCTATAATATGCATTTAGGGAGCGTGTTATGGAAAAGAACGTAAAGAAACGCAAAAAAGGAAAGCTGGGGCGGTGGATACTGCTCATACTTGCAGCGGCGCTTGCTGCCGTGGCGCTTCGCTATGCCTATATCATTTTCATCGACCCGATGAGCGCCTTCGGCGACCAGCTCGCCACGCCCACGCCTACGCTTGAGCCCACGGCGACGCCTACCCTGCTGCCCACGCCGTCACCCACGGCGGAGTCTACGCCCACGGCGAGCCCCACGGCGACGCCTTCGCCCACGCCTACGCTTGAGCCCACGCCGACGCCCACCCTGCCGCCGACCCCCACGCCCCCGCCGGAGCTTGACCTCAGCTTCATGAAGAACAGGGTCAACATACTCATACTCGGCTGGGATGAGAGCCCCGAGCGCAACGTGGAGGGGAGCGACGTTTACCGCGACGAGGACAATAATTTCAGGAGCGACGTCATCATGCTCCTTTCCGTCAACTTCAAAACAGGGCGCGTGGACCTCATCTCGGTGCCGCGCGATACGCTCGCCGCCATTTACAAGGAGAACGGCGAGAGGTACAGCGAAACCGCGCACCTTAAAATCAACGCGGCTTTCGCCCGCGGCGGCAGCGCAAAGGGCCTCGGCTTTGAATATGCCATGCAGACCGTGAGCCGTCTTTTCGGCGGCGTGCCCATACAATACTATGCGGGCGTCAACATGCAAGGGCTTAAGGCCGTGGTGGACGCCATGGGCGGCGTGGACTACGATGTGGACGTACGCATACAGCTCAACGGCCGCACGCTTGAAAAAGGATATCAGCACCTCAACGGCCAGCAGGTGCTCGACTATTGCCGCGCGCGCAAGGGCATTTCCACGGACATCGGCCGCACGGACAGGCAGCAGCGCATGCTCTTTTCGATATTCGAGCAATTGAAAAGCCGCGACCAGTTCGCCAATTTCATCAACATCTACAATTCCGTAAAGGGATATATCTATACCAACATGAGCGTCGACCAGATCGCGGCCATGGCGAGCTTTGCGATGGGCATCGACATGGGCGACCTCAACCGCAAGACGCTCTCGGGCGAATACGTGAACTCCACGCCCTACAGCGGGGCGAGCTTCTATTGCCTGTATAACGACAAGCTCGTGGAACTGGCCGAAAAGGTGTTCGGCGTGACCATTTATCCCGACCCGAAGCAGGACGCGGAGTATGTGCTCTCCGACAAGGCGGCAGCTTACGCCCAGAAGCTTGTCGCGGGCGCGGATTATCTCATGGGCCTTGTCGACGCCGCGTAAGAGGACTCCTATTCGGGGCGGCCGAGAAACGTCAGTTTGAAATACGGGCTCGTGTTCAACGTGGCCGCAAAGCTTGAGGCGCAGTACGCTTCGAGGCCCGGCAACGACGAAAATCTGCCCTACGACAGGGAAGCGTTGGAGCTTTTGAGCGAGCTGCTCGCGCAGCATATGACGAATCTGTGCGCGGACATGGGCTATACCCGCTTCGAGCTTGACGAGTCGATGCTGCCCTCCGATTTTTATAAAACGCTGCCCAAGAGTTAATATTACCTTTGCGGAGGTTTCAAATGGAAGAAGGACAAAGGCAAAGCCGTTTCGCCGCCTTCCTTGAAAAAAAGGGAGTAAAAATCAGCGCCAAACGCTATTTTGTGGACGCCATGGGCACCATGGCGTTCGGTTTGTTCGCATCGCTTCTTATCAGCACCATTTTGAGCACCATTGCGGACAAGCTCGCCCAGCCCTGGCTCGCGGACATCGCGGCGTTTGCAAAAGCCGCAACCGGTCCCGCCATGGCCGTGGCCATCGGCCATGCGCTGGGCGCGCCGCCGCTGGTGCTCTTCTCGCTTTGCGCGGTGGGCTATGGCGCAAACGAATTGGGCGGCCCGCTGGGCACGCTCTTTTGCGCCATACTCGCGGCGGAGCTCGGCAAGCTCGTTTCAAAGGAAACCAAAATAGATATACTCGTCACCCCCACCGTCACCATCGTTGCGGGGCTTCTTTTTGCGCGGCTCATCGGCCCCGGCGTATCGGGGATCATGAACGCGTTCGGCGCGCTCGTCATGCACGCAACCGAGCTGGAACCCTTCTGGATGGGCATCGTGGTGAGCGCGGTCGTGGGCGTGGTGCTCACGCTTCCCATCAGCTCCGCAGCACTCTGCGCGACGCTGGGGCTTGTGGGCCTTGCGGGGGGCGCCGCCACGGCGGGCTGCTGTGCGCAGATGGTGGGCTTTGCGGTGATGAGCTTCCGTGAGAACCGCTGGGGCGGCGTCGTGGCGCAGGGACTCGGCACTTCCATGCTGCAGATGGGCAACATCGTCAAAAACCCGGTCGTCTGGATTCCCCCCACGTTCGTTTCAATGATAACGGGCCCGATTGCCACCTGCATCTTCAAGCTGGAAAATTCCGTCCCCATCGCCTCCGGCATGGGCACCTGCGGCCTTGTGGGCCCCATCGGCGTGATGACGTGGGAAGGCTTCGGCACATGGCAGTCATGGGTCGGGCTCATACTCGTATGCGTCGTGCTGCCCGCGGTGCTCACGCCGCTCATCGCGTGGCCGCTTCGAAGGATAGGCTGGATCAGGGACGGGGATTTGAAACTCGAGCTTTAATATCCTATAATCAATTAAAAGTACATACGGACGCGATTCACATCGAGCGAGGAGGTAAACCCGGATGGACTATCTTACTCTGGCAAACTCCCCCGTGCTGTATCTGTTGATGGGCGCGCTGCTTGCGTTCATCAGCGTTATGTGCGTCGTATTCATGGTCAAAAGCTACCGCGCGGGCATCAAGCTGGGCATGGACGCGGGCAAGCTCAAGCGCGCCATGACATCGAGCGTCACCTTCACGGTGCTGCCGAGCATTTCCATACTGCTAGGCGTCATCGCGCTCTCGGGCGCGCTTGGCATCCCGCTCGCGTGGATGCGGCTTTCCGTGGTGGGCGCGCTGCAGTATGAGCTCAACGTGGCCGCCATCGCCGCGGAATCCATGGGATTGGGCGGACTGTCCGCCGCCAGCATGAACATGGGCGCGTACACCACGATAGACTTCGTGATGAGCGCGGGCATCATCGGCGGCGCGGCGTGCTGCCTGCTGGTCCTGAAAAAGTACCTTTCCGCTTTTGGGAAAAAACCGAAGATCGTGGAAACGGATAAGCCTGCAAAGAAGGGCCGCGGGCTTGCCGCCATCGCCATGTCCGCGATGTTCGTGGGGCTTTGCGCCACCTACGTCGCCTCCTACATCGGCACGGTGATAAAT
>JAEWMV010000225.1 GCA_023393045.1 Bacillota bacterium
GGTGCGAGGTCATGAAGCGGATGCGCTCCACGCCTTCGACCTGCGCGACGAGCCGCAGCAATTCCGGAAAATCCACGCCGCCCTCACCCCGATAGGAATTGACGTTCTGGCCGAGGAGCGTGATCTCTCTGACACCGTTTTGCGCGAGCGCGCAGACTTCTTCCAATATACGCGAAGGCTCGCGGGAACGCTCCCGCCCTCTGACATAGGGCACGATGCAGTAGGAACAGAAGTTATCGCACCCGTACATGATGGTGACGAATTGCGAAACGCCCGCTTTTCGCGCGGTCGGCAGCCCCTCCGCGATCTCGCCTTCCATTTCGCGCACGCGCTCCACGCGGTTCCCTTGAAGGACCTGCTCCAGCATGACCGGGAACAGATGCAACTCATGTGTGCCGAAGAGAAGATCAACGAAGGGGAAACGCTTGAAGAGCTTATCCGCGATTTCCTTTTGCTGAATCATGCAGCCGCACACGCAGATGACGAGGCCGGGCCGCTCGTCCTTGATCTTCTTCAACGCGCCCACGTTGCCCATGAGGCGCTTTTCCGCGTGCTCTCGCACGCAGCAGGTGTTAAAGGCGATGAGGTCCGCGCCGAATTTATCTTCCGCGCGCGTATAGCCGCACTCCTCCAGCATGCCGGCGAGCTTTTCCGAATCGTGCTCGTTCATTTGGCAGCCGTAGGTCTCAATAAAGTAAGTCGGCTTCCCCTGCGCCGTTTCAGCGCGAAGGCGCGCAGCCGCGGCTTTGCTCTTTGCCAGTTCATCCTCCGGCACGCCGACTTTTTTATTCATATCCATACCTGTTTCGCGTTTTTGCATCGCCTTTATTATAACCAAAGGGAGTCGAAAGAGCAACGAAAAAGCATACTATATACGGTGTCCGATTTGGCGTTGACACCGTAAATGGCGAATGCTATAATGGCTTCGTTGACTTTAGGGGCATGATGTAATGGTAACATAGCGGTCTCCAAAACCGTTCTTGAGGGTTCGAGTCCTTCTGCCCCTGCCAGAAAAGACGCAGCTTCCGCCAAGAGGAAGCTGTGTCTTTTTGTATAACGAAAACCTCCCGCTAGGCGGGAGGTTCGGAAAAGCTTAAAGCTATAAGAAAGAAATAAAAACTCCTTTTGATTTGATAGAATAACCAAGCGGTCTGGCAACTGCAAGAGAAGAACAAATCAAAAGGAGGCCCATATGAGTGACGAGAAAAGTCTATCACACACAAAGTGGAACTGCAAATACCATATCGTATTTGCACCGAAATACAGACGAAAGGTATTTTATGGGGAGAAACGCAGGGCAATCGGGGAGATATTGAGGAAATTATGTGAATGGAAGGGAGTAAGGATCGTAGAAGCGGAGAGCTGCCCGGATCATATCCATATGCTAGTAGAAATACCGCCCAAAATGAGCGTGTCGAGTTTTATGGGTTACCTGAAAGGTAAAAGCAGCTTAATGATCTACGAACAATTCGGAGATCTGAAATACAAATATAGAAATCGTGAGTTCTGGTGCAGAGGATACTATGTAGATACAGCGGGCAAAGATGCGAAGAAGATCGTGGACTACATAAAACACCAGCTTGATGAGGACAAGCTGGGAGAGCAACTAAGGATACCGGATCCGAAAGACCCGTTTACAGGTAGCCGGTAACAGCTCCACGCAAATGCCGGATCGTATATGCGCCTATTTGGGCGTTGCTAGTATTAAAGGGCTTTGCCCGAATATGAAAAACCCCCGGCTTCGCCGGGGGATACTTTTTTATACAAAGTGGTGTTATATTATAGATACGGCGGCTATTGTATCACCCAGAAAAATCGTAAATTTGAAGGGGATAAAGGTGGAAGTAAGAATTGAATTGGCTTATGACCGGCCGCAGGAAGTGATTCGCCTGTTCACCGAATATACGGACAGTATCCTTATCAAGGGTACTGAGGTTATAAAGTGCCTTGATTCCCAGCACTATGATGACGAAGTGAGAGATTTGAGTAAAAAGTATGGCTTGCCAAACGGCCGGCTCTATCTTGCTTATCTGAACGGTCATATTGCGGGATGTATTGCTTTGAAGAGGCTGGATGATACCTGCTGTGAAATGAAGCGTTTATATGTTCGATCCGAATATCGGGGAAACCATATCGGGAAAGCTTTGATTGAGCAAATTATTGCAGATGCCAGGCAGATAGGATATCAGCATATGCGTTTGGACACTTTTCCTTTTATGGACAGCGCCATTCAAATGTATCGTCAATACGGGTTTTATGAAATTGAACGCTATAACGATAATCCTGCTTCCACCGCAGTTTTCATGCAGTTGGATTTCTAGAATGAACCCCTACGCTATTTCATGTTATTCCACACATTGGATATATGCGTAATCATAAACATGCCGCCGAGCACGGCGAGGACGTAATTTTTGCGCCACAACCCGATGAACGCATAATAGAGCGGCGGCAGCGCGACAAGCGTGCAAAGAATCAGCGCCCGGCTCTGGAAACCGCTGAAGTAGAAGCCCCATCCGATAAAATACCCGACGATCGCCGCCATCGCAACGCCGAAAAAGGCGATTTGCCTAGGGTCGTTCAGCGAGAACCACTTCGCGTCTTCGCGTACGAGAAAGAGCATGACGAGGATGCACGAAATGCCGAGGAGCTTTTCCAAAGCGTTCAGGACGATTGATTTATCCTGCATCTCCATCAGCGGATTCGTTGTGAGCGGCATCAGAGGCATGACGATATAGGGCAATTCCTGCAGGAGGAAAAAGGCGAACCCGAGCAGAAACAGCCCGAAATACTGATTTTTCGTCAGTCGGAGCCACTTGACCATAACGCGCCCTCCAGTCTAGAATGACAGTGTCATTATATATGGAAAGTGCCGGTGGTTCAAGCGCATCGGCAGCGTTGCCGTTTCACTTCGACTTAGAGCAAGTCATCATAAAAACGGAGAGCGTCCTGCCGGACGCCCTCCCCTTTGTCCGCCGTTTCGCAGCCCGTTGTTCTGCCCGGAACAGAGGTCTCTCCCCCGTCCCCGCGCTACGCCTGTTTCGCGAGCCTTTCCTGATAAAGCGCAAGCTCATGTGCATTGCAGTAAATGTAGTGGTTGGGGCGGATTTCCACCCAGTTGGGCTTATCCACGGTGTAATTGTGTATGCTCGGGTCGTAGACCTCAAGCAGCTTGCCCTTTTCCAATTTGGGATCGGGCAGGGGTATCGCGCTCAAGAGCGCGCGCGTATAGGGGTGCAGCGGGAACGCAAAGAGTTCCTCCGTAGCCGCAAGCTCTACGATCACGCCCTTGTGGATAACGGCAATCCTGTCGGCGATGAAGCGCATGACGGAAAGGTCGTGTGAGATGAACAGGTACGTCAGCCCTCTTTGCTGCTGCATCGCGGAAAGCAGGTTCAAAACCTGCGCGCGTATGCTTACGTCAAGCGCCGAAATGGGTTCGTCCGCGATGATGAAATCCGGCTCCATGATGAGGCTGCGCGCGACGCCGATGCGCTGGCGTTGCCCACCCGAGAACTCATGGGGGAAACGGCTGGAGAATTCGGGCAGTAGCCCCACGTCGCCAAGCGCCTTGGAAACCCTTTCATCGCGCTCCTCGCGGCTCATGTCCGGGTGCATGTTGATGAGGCCCTCCGCGACGATGTAGGCAACCTTGGCGCGCTCATTGAGGGACGCCATGGGGTCCTGAAAAATCATCTGTATCTTCTGGGTCACTTCATGGTCAAGCTGCCTTGCTATGCTGCCGCTGATGCGCTGCCCCTTGAAGGTAATTTCGCCCTTGGAGGCGGCGTTGATGCGCACGATGGCGCGGCCTATGGTGGTTTTTCCGGAGCCGGATTCCCCCACAAGGCCGAAGGTTTCACCCTTGTAAATATCGAAGCTGACGTCGTTCACGGCCACAAAGGGCTTACGGGCTGTGCCGAAATGGACGCTGAGGTTCCTAATCTCCAGCAGCTTTTCGCCCGAAAGCGCCTTGGGTTTCGCGCTCTGATGCGCCTTCACCGCCTCCGCGACGGAGGTGTTGGGCGGCGTGACCTTGGGCGCGCGCGGATCGAGCAGCCAGGTGCGCGCCTTATGGGTCGGCGATACCTCGAAGTACGGCGGCCGCTCCAAAAGATCGATCGCCAATGCGTAGCGGTTGCGCGGCGCGAAGGCATCACCCTTGATTTCCGCAAAAAGGTTGGGCGGCGTTCCTTCTATGGAATAGAGCGGCTCCCCCTTGATGCCCAACTGCGGCAGGGAGCTGAGCAGCGCCCATGTGTAGGGATGCTTGGGCGTGCCAAACACCTCCTCGCAGGTGCCGATCTCCACGATGTCGCCCGCGTACATGACCGCCACGCGGTCCGCCACGTTGGCCACCACGCCGAGGTCGTGGGTGATGTAGATGATGGTGAGTTTGTATTTCTTCTGAAGCTCCTTCAACAGCTTCAGTATCTGCGCCTGAATGGTGACGTCGAGCGCGGTCGTAGGCTCGTCGCAAATGAGTATCTTTGGGTTGCAGGCGATGGCGATGGCGATAACCACCCTCTGCCTCATGCCGCCGGAGAACTGATGCGGGTAGTCCTTGATGCGCTTCTCCGGCTCGGGGATGCCCACGTCGTTTAAAATTTCAATCGTCTTTTCCTGCGCCGCGACCCCCTTGAGGCCTTGATGTAGCTCGAGCGTCTCCTTGATCTGATTGCCGATGCTCTTGAGCGGGTTGAGGGAGGTCATGGGATCCTGAAAGACGATCGCAATCTCCTTGCCGCGCATCTTGATCCATTCCTCGTCGGTTTTGAACTTCGCGACGTCCTCCCCTTTATAGAAGATGCTGCCGCTGTCTATCCAGCCGTTCTTATCGAGCATGCCGATGAACGATTTGGTGAAAACCGATTTTCCGCAGCCGGACTCGCCGACAATCGCAAGGCTTTCGCCCTCGTACAGATTCATAGAAACGCCGCGCAGCGCCGTGAGCTCCTGTCCGCGCAGCGAGAACTTGATGACAAGATCCTTTACCGAAAGGATAACTTTTTCATTGCTTTCCATCTGGCGCCTCCTCAAACATGGTTACGCGGATCCGACGCGTCGGCGAATGCATTGCCCAGCGCGTAGAAGGATACCGTGATAAGCGCCACCACAATCGCGGGGAATATCAGCTGATATTGCTGCGAGGGCACCATCATGACCCTGCGTCCCGCGTCGATAAGATTTCCGAGGGACGGCGTGCTCAGCGGAAGGCCCAGTCCGATGTAGGTGAGGAACACTTCGGAGCCGATGACGTCGGGAATCGAAAGCGCGCAGTCGAGCATGACGACGGAAATGATCTGCGGCAAAAGGTTTTTGACAATCACGCGATGCGTCGGCGTGCCGAGGCATCGGGAGGCAAGGTTATACTCGCGGTCCCGGATGATGATGATCAGGTTCCTGATCCATTTCGCCATGCCGATCCACCCCGTCAGGCACATGACGAATATGAGCGTGCTCAGGCTCGGGCGCATGATATAGGTGATGAGCATGCGGATGACCGTCGAGGGGATGTTATTGAGCACGTTGTAGATTTCCGTAAAAAACCTGTCGAGGGCGCGGATATAGCCCCAAAGCGCGCCGACGGTGATGCCCACAACCGTGCTCATGAGCACCGAAACGAAGGCGATGATGAGCGTCGTCCTCGTGCCGTACCAGATGCGCGCCCAGAGGTCCTGCCCGAGCGAATTCGTGCCGAACCAGAACTCCGCGTTGGGCGGGATGTTGACATATTGCCTGCCCGTTGCGGGGTCGAGGAAAATCTCCGTGGGGTCCTTCTGGCCGGGGAGATACGGCTGGACGAGCACAAAGAGAATCAGCGCGATCAGCCCGTAGAGCAGCCACCTCGTCGCGCGGCGCTGCATGAACACCTTGAAGGTGCTTTTCCAATAAGAATAACCCGAGCTCGCGGTGGATTCAGCCTTGGCCGTGTCGAATTCGATAAAGCGGAAAAGGTTTTCTTCCTTCGCTCGCGCGCCGCCCGTAGCGGAGACGCCGGCTTTCGCTTCCGTGGTATTGATTTCCATTATCGCCCACCTCCGCTCTTGGTGAATTTGATGCGCGGGTCGCAGAGCATCATCGCGAGGTCGCCCAGCAGCATCCCGAAAACGCTCAGCGCCGCGTAGAAGAGCACAAGCGCTTGCACGAGCGTGTTGTCCTGCGCCTTGATGGCGTTGACGAGCAGCCCGCCCGTTCCGGGAATCGAATAGAGCGATTCGATATAGAGCGAGCCTGCAATCGTGAACAATATGGCCGAGGGCAGGTTCTGCGCCATAGGCACAAAAGCATTCCGAAGCACATGCTTGACCATGATCTGCTTGTTGTTGAAACCCTTTGCGCGGGCGAGCTTCACATAATCCTGATTGATCTGGTCCACCATGTAGCGCCGCGTCCACATCGCGTAGGCGGCGATGCCGCCCAGCGACATCGACACCGTGGGCAGTATCCATGTGATCAGCTTCGATTCATCGTAGAGCATGCTGATGTGCATCCATTGCGTTCCGGTAAACTGGATGAACAGATAATACACCGCCGAAGGCACCGCGTTGATGAACAGGATGAAGCTGTTGCCCAGCGTGTCGGGCACCTTGCCCTTATAGCGCGTCATCAGCACGCCGAGGCTCACGCCGAAGACGAGCGAAAGTATCAGCGACGCGACGCCAAAACGCAGCGAAGTGGAGATCTTCGGCTCTATGATGGACCAAACCGGCTTGCCGGTGTAATAGCTGATTGATTTGCCGAAATCCAGCTTGACGAGCCCCTGGCAGTATTTTAAAAATTGAACGGGTATCGGGTCGAGCAGGCCGAGGCTTGCAAGCACCGCGTCCTTCTGCTCCTGACTCATTTTGTCGGAGCGGTCGCCGTAATAGCCCTCGACGGGCAGCAGGCGCATCAGGAAGAAGCATATCACCAATATGATCGCCAGTGAAAGCAGCGACCTTCCGACGCGTCCGAAGATGTACTTAATCAGCTCCAAGTGCCATTCCCCTCACTTTGATGAACTCATGGGGCACAGCGCAAACGGAGCGGGCCGCCGGACGGCCGCTCCATTTGCACTGCGCTTATGTTCCGGGTTGCGATTTTCCGTAGATTCGGACCTGTATCAGTAGTCCACGCCGGAAACGAGTCCCTGTGCGTTGAGTTCCGCGATCTTATCGGCCCTCTCCCGCTGCCAGAGCTCGTACTGCTTGTAGTATTCCTCGGTGTCGATGCCCTGCGTGTAGATGTACTGGTACTTATACCTGCCGTCGGACGCGCCGAAGGCGGCGTACTGGGATTCAAACGGCAGCAGCGAGGAGGCGATGTAGCCGGTGCCGCCGCGCATATAGGGCATTACCAGGCACTGCTCTTCCACCAGCCACTTTTCACACTCGGCAAGCGCTTTATAGCGCTTACTGAGATCCACATATTCGCTGGCGGCTTCGTCAACCATCTGATCGTAAACGATGTCATAGTAGAACCTGCCGTCCTTGCCCTCTTTGGCGCCTTCAATAAACGTGTCGGAAACCTTGCTGTAACCTTCCGCCATGTAGATGAAGTTGGTGCGGTTCTGCACGATCGTGAACGGATCGGTGTAGGAAAGCGGGTCGAGATAGTCGGCCATCCACAGGGAGGGCATGATGCAGTAGTTGCCGGCGCGCATGGTGTTGTTGGAGTAGTCGGTATCTGCATAGGGCTCCAGTATCACGTCGATGTAGTCCGTGCCCAAGTCCCTCTCCCACTGCTGCTCAACCACCTGCGCGCGGTTCGCGTCAGAGCTGCCCGCGGAATCATAGGGCATGAATATCTTAATGGGGAAGGTGCAGCCCAGCGCGGTGAGCTCCTCTATCGCCTTGGCCTTGTAGGTGAGCGCCGTCTCCACGTTGTAAGTGTCGCCGTTGGCCAGATTAGCGAGCGCGTCGAGCTGCGTGTAATCCACGCCGTCAATGGAAATGAAGTCGGCGGGCGTCACGGTGTTCTGCAGATGCGCCTCGGCGTTGTTGGGGTCGACCGTCATGATGACCGCGATCTTGTCGAAGGCGTAGAAAATGGATTTGCGGAAGTTGATGTTGTTGACGGCGAGCGTCCAGTTGTCGGGTTCATATTTTTCGTCGAAGTTCGGGAAGAAATTGAACATGTAATAAT
>JAEWMV010000235.1 GCA_023393045.1 Bacillota bacterium
TCCTTATAGACCTTGCCGCCGAGGGTGAAGCGCTTGTTGGCGGCGTCCATCACGATTTCGCCGCAGCCGGACACGCAGCAGGTGCCCATGCCGCGCGCGACGACCGCCGCGTGGGAGGTCATGCCGCCGCGAACCGTCAGGATACCCTGGGAGTGCGCCATGCCCTCGATGTCCTCGGGGCTGGTTTCAAGGCGGACGAGTATCACTTTTTCGCCGCGCTGCGCCCACTCGGTGGCGTCCTCGGCGGTGAACACGACGCGGCCGCACGCGGCGCCGGGAGAGGCGGGCAGCGCGGAACCGATCGGCTCGGCCTTTTTGAGGGCGGCAGGCTCAAACTGCGGGTGCAGCAGCGCGTCAAGCTGCTTGGGGTCAACCATCATGACCGCTTCCTTCTCGCTGATCATCCCCTCGTCCACGAGGTCGCAGGCGATTTTGAGCGCGGCGGCAGCGGTGCGCTTGCCGTTACGGGTCTGGAGCATGAAGAGCTTCTTGTTCTCTATGGTGAACTCCATGTCCTGCATGTCGCGGTAATGGCTTTCAAGCTTGCCGCAAATGTCCACAAACTGCTGATACGCCTCGGGCATCACCGCGGCGAGCTGGTCGATGGTCTGCGGGGTGCGCACGCCGGCCACGACGTCCTCGCCCTGCGCATTCATCAGGAATTCGCCAAAGAGCTTCTTCTCGCCGGTGGCGGGGTTGCGCGTGAACGCCACGCCCGTGCCGGAGGTGTCGCCCGTGTTGCCGAAGACCATCATCTGCACGTTGACGGCGGTGCCCCACGAGGAGGGAATATCGTTCATGCGGCGATAGTAGATCGCGCGCTGGTTGTTCCAACTGCGGAAAACCGCCTTGATGGCGCCGAAGAGCTGTTCCTTCGGGTCGGAGGGGAAATCGGAGCCGATCTTCTTTTTATATTCGGCCTTGAACTGCTCGGCAAGGTACTTGAGATCGTCCGCGTCGAGCTCGGTGTCGAGCTTCACGCCCTTCTTTTCCTTGAGCGCGTCGATAAGCTCCTCAAAATATTTTTTGCCGACTTCCATCACGACGTCGGAGTACATCTGGATGAAGCGGCGGTAGGAATCGTACGCAAAACGGGGATTGTTGGTGAGCTTCGCAAAGCTCGCCGCGACCTCGTCGTTGAGACCGAGGTTGAGTATGGTATCCATCATGCCCGGCATGGAGGCGCGCGCGCCGGAGCGGACGCTCACGAGCAGCGGGTTCTTCGCATCGCCGAACTTCTTGCCGCTCATCTGCTCGAGCGTCGCAATGTTGCGCTCGACCTCAGCGATGATTTCATCGTTGATCTTCTCGCCGTCCGCATAATACTGCGTGCAGGCTTCGGTCGTAATCGTAAAGCCCTGCGGAACCGGCATACCAAGGCCGGTCATCTCGGCAAGGTTGGCTCCCTTACCGCCCAGCAGGTCGCGCATTTTGGCGCTGCCTTCGCTGAACAGATACACATACTTCTTTGACATTCGCAAGTCCTCCATTATTTAAACATAATTGAATACCGCTAATATGTCCGTTTCCGGACACTTTGACTATTATACTATCCCACAAATCACCATGCAACGTTTTTTTAAGAAATCTCGGCACATTCCGGGCCATTGCGCGCGCGTTTGGAAGGCGGGTAAAAAGGGTCTTACAGGCAGTCGTAGGCCTTGAGCTTTCTCTCGAGGATATGCTCCGCGTAGAAATTGACCGCTTCCTTCAATTCCGCGCGTACGCGCGCGGGAAGCACGACCTTTTTCAAATCCACATCGGAAAGCGCCAGTATGCGCCGCAGCGCCTCGAGGGACAGCGGCGAAACATCGGCACCCTCCATGCCGGCATCAAGCTCGCAATTCGGGCAGAGCGCGCCGCCCTGCGCGCCCGAGAAGCGTATGGCGGATTGCCCCCTCACGTCCGCACCGCAGACGGCGCAGTGTGTGAGGGCGGGCATATAACCCATGAGCGCAAGGCTTTTTATCGCAAAGCAAACCGCCATGTCAACGGGGTCGCACGCGTTATAGGCCGTATAGGAAAGCGCATAGAGCAAAAGGGAGAGCAGCGCGTCCGCGCGCTCCTCCGCCGTGGCGCACTCATTGACGATGGAAAGCATATACGCGCCCGCGCCGAAGCGCGCGATGTCCTCGCGCAGCGGGTAGAAGCTCTCCTGCACAGTGCAGGAATCCAGTGTATACTTATCCCCGCTCTTAAAGAGCACGAACTCGCCGTATACAAAAAGCTCGCCCGCCTGCATGAGCGGGCTCTTGGGCCGCCTGCAGCCGCGCGCCTTGGCCGAAATCAAGCCCAGCTCGCGCGTCAGGATGGTGAGTATCCTGTCGCTTTCGCGATAATCCGCATAGCGCGTGACCACGCCGTTTACTGTGAACTGTGACATGCGACGCACCTCCGGAATTTATGATGTTATTATAGCCCAACCCGCATATTCCGGCAAATAGTACATTAAAATAAAATATACCTTGACAGGCGATGTATAATGATTTACAGTGTATCCCGACAAGAGAAGTATATCGGAGGTGAACGCTTTGTCCATAGCATCGGATATTATTCGCGGCCATACGGACACGATTATACTGGCAAGGCTTGCCGCGGGGGACAGCTATGGCTATGAGATCAACAAGGCCATTGAAAAGAAGACCAGCGGCAGGTACGAGCTGAAGGAAGCAACGCTCTACACCGCCTTTCGCCGCCTTGAGGAAAGCGGATGCATCACGTCCTATTGGGGGGACGAAACCACGGGCGCGCGGCGGCGCTACTATGCCATCACGGATGCCGGAAGGCGCGCGCTGCGCGCGCTGCGCGGCGAATGGGAAGACGCGCGGCAAATGATTGATTCACTTACCACGACGGAGGGGTATTGATATGGAAAACAGAATCAGGAAACACATCGAAGGAATTTTCTCGGCGGCACCAAACACTGCCAAGGCGCATGAAATACGCGAGGAAATGATCGTCAACGTGATAGAGCGCTATCACGACCATCTCGCCGAGGGGATGAACGAGGAGGATGCTTACCGCGCGGCCATCACGGGCATAGGCGACGTGAGCGGGCTCATCGCTTCGCTCCGGCGCGAAGCGGCGGTGAACGGAAACAATACGACTCCCCCGCCTCCGCCCCCGCCGCAGCAGCATTACGCGCCCGCGGCGCCGCAGAGCGAGCGCAGGCGCGGCCTGTCGACCGGCGCCGTTGTCGCCATCGTCATCTGCTCGACGATACTGCTTCTGGCGATCATCAGCGGCATCATCGCCGTGCGCGTTACGGGCCAGCTTTTCTCGGGCAACGGTCTCCTCTCGAACATACTGGGCTTCGTCAAGAGCGAAAGCGGCCTGCACTATACCTTTGACGGCTTTGATTACGAGGACGACGAAGGCTTTGAAAACGCGTACGCCTCGTCGGGCGAATACGCGGTCTCCCCGGGAAATATCGACTCGATCGACATCAATTGGGTCGCGGGCGGCGTGAAGATACTTCCCGCCGAAGCAGGCGTGACGGACATTCGCTTTACCGAAACGGCCTCAAGCGGCATTTCGAGCGATTATGCGCTGCGCTACCGCATTTCGGGAGATAAGCTCACGATACGCTTCTGCGCCGCACGCGTCTGGAGATTGATCGACTGGAACGATTTGTTCAACGCGAACAAGATTCCGCAGAAGCAGCTCACCCTTTATATCCCCGAAGCGCTTCTTGGCGGCAGCCTCGACGCGCTTACGGTCAACAGCGTATCCAATGCGCTTGAAGTACGCGACATCTCGGGTGTAAGCGCCGAGCTTTTCACGGTCTCCGGGGACATCGGCGCATACGCTTGCGCATTCGAGACGCTTAAGACCGAGTCGGTCTCGGGCGAGACGAGCATCGAGGGATGCACGGGCCAAAGGCTCCGCGCAAACTCCGTTTCCGGCAAAATCGGGGCCGGCGGCGGATTCTATGAATACGACCTCGGCTCGGTATCCGGCAGCCTCTATGCGGACATCACGAGCGCGGGCGGCGGCGTGGAAGCCGAAACGGTTTCGGGCAGCATCCGCTTCAAGGTCGGCGGCGACTTCGGCTTCACGGTGCGCGTGGATACGGTGTCCGGCAACTTCAACAGCGGCGGCCTGCCCGTCACTATACAGGGCGAGGATCGCTATGTGTACGGCGACGGAGCCGTGGACGTCAGGGTGGACACGGTTTCCGGGGACATCACGCTGGAATAAGCATCATCGACGCATTAAAGCGGCTTTCGCCCGACGGCGGAGGCCGTTTTTTATGCCGCGTTTCGATTCTGCGCATATTAGGACGGAAACGAAACGTTAGGACTTTTTGCCCGATTGAAACGCAATGATACGCTCAAAGGCATATTCGGCTTTTTCAAAGAGCTCTACGCGCGCATACGCGACGACGACGTGCCCGCGCTCGGCGCGGAGTTCGCCTACCACCTGCTGCTCGCGATGTTCCCCTTCCTGC
>JAEWMV010000237.1 GCA_023393045.1 Bacillota bacterium
ATGGAAACCGCGGGCAGTATCCAGGAAACCGGCTGGTCTAAGTAGAACAGCAGCGGCAGGTTGAGCCATTTGGAAAAATAAATCTGGATGAAGAAATGGATGATGATGCTGGGCACCGCGCGGATGATGACGACGTAGATGGTGCCCATCCTATCCGCCGTGCCGCCCTTGCTTTTTGCCATGGCAATCCCCAGCGGAAAGCCGATCAACGCCGAGATGAACCAGCTTATCAGGTTGAAGAGCACCGAGTAGCCGATTTTATCGCCGAGTAGTTTGGCGATCGGCGTGTTGGGATACATCGTGATGCTGCTCCCGAGGTTGCCCTGCGCGAGATTGACGGCGAAGTTCTTGAGCTGCACGGGCATGGGGTCGAGCACGCCGATGCTGCGCAGATAATTGTTTTTTTCCTGGTCGGTCATGTCCTTCAATTGTTCCTTGGAGAAGTAGCCGGAGGTGGGCATAAAACGCAAAAGCGTAAACACCACCAGCATCACCAGGAGAACTGTGACGATTGCCTGACCGACTTTTGATAGCAGATATCGAGTCATAGCGCACCTTCCGATTCGGATAGGGGGACGGTTGTGCCGTCCCCCACACCTGCTTTTCTTTAATGAGTTTGCTTAATTGTTGGCCAGCGCATCCCTTTCCTGCTCGTTTTGCGCCTTGAGCTGCTGGTATTGTTCGCTGGTGATGGGCTCGACCTGGATCAGCGCGCCCTTCATCTTGTACTGGCTGCGTCCGAAGCCGCCGCCCGGGGTGGTGAAGGGTACCACATAGGTCATCCTGTAGGAGCCGCCGCCGGTCATGTAGGGCTTGATGTAGGCATGCTCGAGCAGCCACGCCTCGGCCTGGGCGAAGGCGGTGAAGCGCGCCTTGGTCTCATAGGTCTCGTCGGCCACGGCAATCATGGCGTCGTAATCGGGGATGTTATAGTAGCTGTAGGTGATGTCGTAGTCCGTCGTGCAGCGGTCGAGGTTTGCGGACGGGTCCGCATAGCGGAAGCTGTAGCTGTCGTCCACAAGGTCCCAGTTGCCGAGGTCGTACACTTCGGCGCTGAAGCTGTTGGCCGGGAAGCCGAGTATGATGTTGACGTACTCCGCGCCGATGTAGGTCTCGAGCATCTGCTTGACGAGGGCGGCCTTCTTCTGCTCGCTCTCGCTCGTGCCGGAGGAATAGACGATGTCGATGGGCAGCTTGCCGTCCACATCCCACTGGGTGATGGGCAGCATGTCCACCGAGCCGGAGGTCACGCCCTTGAGGGTCACGCCGTCGGCCTCACAAAGCTCGGCGATGGCCTGCTGCATGAGCGCTTGCGCTTCCTCGGCGTTGAACGGGTCGGCGTTCTTATATTCGTTCAAGGGGGCGTAATCGGTGTAATCCGTGCCGTCCTCGTCGAACATGATGCCTTCGGGCAAGAGCGTGTAGCGGGTGAAGAACTCCGGATTCTGGGGCTCGTAGATGGCCGAGAGCGTCACCGCGTCGATGGCGGCGAAGATCGCCTTGCGGAACTTCTCATTCTGCACGGCCGCGGCAAACTCCGGGTTGCGGGTTGCAAAGTTGAAGGAATACCAGTAGGTCACGGGCGTTTTATCCGCGAGATACACGTACTGCTCCCAGTCGGAACCGGCGAGGCTCGTCACCTCTTCGGAGCTGAGCGTGACGTTGGAGAGATTCCCGCGCTTGAACATCTCAAGGGAGGAGATGCTGTCGGAAACGTACTCGAAGCTGAGCGTATTGACGTTCACGCTGTCAATATCCCAGTAATTGGGGTTCTTGGTGAGGGTGATCTGCTTGTCGCGCTCCCAGATGGAAACGTAATAAGCGCCGTTGTAGAGCAGCTTGTCCTTGTCCGTACCGAACTCGGCGCCCACTTGATCGAGGAAGGCCTGCTCAACGGGCAGCAGCAGATCCTGATGGGCGAAGGTGTCAAAGAACGGGCAGGGATGATCCATGGTGTATTCCACGGTGTACTGGTCGAGCGCCTTGACGCCGACGGTCGTGTCGAAGGTGGCAAGCGCCGCATCCCGCGTCATATCGGTGACGGCGCCGTCATCGATATCGGAAAGGAGGTAATAATAATCGTAGAGGCCCAGGATAATGCTGCGGATGGTGCTAAAGCCCGTGGCGGAATTCATGGGGTCGGCCACATAGCGCATGCCGGAGACGAAGTCCTCGGCGTCCACCTCATATTCGGTCTGGGCGCCGGTGTGGTCCACCCAGTATACGCCCTCGCGCAGATGGAAGGTCCACACGGTGTAATCCTCGTTGTGCTCCCAGCTCTCGGCGAGGCAGGGGGAGAGCCTGCCGTACTTGTCGGTCTCAAGCAGCGCGTCGAGGAAGTTGGCGGAGAACCAGTAGTCCGAAGCGTACTCGGCCGTGTAGGGGTTCATGGTCGTGACGCTGCTGGAGAAGGTCGTCTTATAAGTATCCTGATAGGTCACCCCAGGGGTCGTAACAGGCGTTTGCGTCTGCGCGCCGCCCGCATCCGTCTGGCCCGGATTGTCCGTCTGTCCGGCGGGATTCCCGCCGTCGCAGGCGGCAAACACTGCGAAGGACATGACAATGGCCAATAACAGCGCAATGGTTTTTTTCATTTTGTTTTGCTCCTCTTGTCGATTTGGAATGGTGGATACACACGTCCAATTTTGTTTACAATGATACTACACGCTTTTGAAAAAGTAAAGTGAAAACTTAAATTTTCCGCGGCTTTTGTTTTATTTATCGGCCTAAAGTAAAGGCAATGTTATAAAAAATAGCGAATTTCCCGTTCGAGCACCTTGATTTTCCTGGAACTGTGTTTTAGAATATTAAAGTAATCGCTTTATTATAATGGGAGGGGATATGTCCGACCTGCAAAACATCCGCGCAAAGCTCAATGGGCTGACCAATAAGCAGCGCGCGATCGCGCAATACATACTTGCAGCGCCCGAGGAGGTTTCCTACTTATCCTTAAAGGAACTCAGCCGCCGCGCCGGCGCGTCCGAGGTCTCGGTGCTGCGCCTGTGCCGCGCGCTCGGGTATGAAAGCTTCGTCGCCCTCAAGGAGGCGCTTCGGGAGCACATGCGCGCGGCGGTGCAAGCCTTCTCGCCGCCGTTCTTTCTGGAGATGTCGGGGGAGCGCGCGCCGGGAAGCCCGGGAGAAAAGCTCAAGGCCATCTGCGCGGACGACATGCGCAATCTCAGCGACATGGTGGCGGGGCTAGATGCGGACGTGCTCTTCCGTTGCGCGCGGGGGCTGCTCGAGGCGGACGAGGTGCTGGTCTTTGCGCACGACGGCACGAAGATCTTCGCGGACTATCTCTGCTACAGGCTCAATTTCCTTCGCATCAAGGCGAGCAGCATCAAGCTGGGCGACAGCGACACGGTGCAGACCGTGCTCGCGCGGCTGAGGAAGACCGATTATGTCATCCTGCTTTCCTTCCCGCCCTACCATGTGCCGATTTACAATGTGGCAAGCTATTGCAGGTACAGGCAGACGCCCATGCTCGCCATCACGGACAGCGCCGAGTCGCCCGCTGCCGCGGAGGACGTCAACGTGTTCCTGTGCAGGACGAGTGCACGCTACTTCTACAATTCGCAGGTCGCCACGGCTTCCTTTATCAATATACTCACCTCCTGCATCGCCGTGGAGATGGGCTCCCGCTTCGACGATATATTGAGCGAGGAGCAGGACGTGAGCGATTTTATGAGCGGCACCGGCGCGCCGGACGGCGGCAAATGAGGAAGCATACCATGGATTCATCCATTTATATATAAGCAATAACGTTCCCGCGCGGCGCGCCCGCCGGGATATCAGGAGGAAGCATGATCACCCTTTGGAAAAACTGCGACGTCTATTCCCCCTCGCATCTGGGCAAGAGGGATATTCTTATGATAGGAGGCAAAATCCACCTCGTTGAGCACGACCTTTCGCCCTGGCAGCATGTGCCCGGCGTCGAGGTCATGGATCTTGCGGGCGGCATGGTCTGCCCGGGCCTTGTGGACATGCACGTGCACATCACCGGCGGCGGCGGGGAACAGGGGCCCGCCTCGCGCGTGCCGGAAATCAAGCTCACCGACCTCACCGTCAACGGCGTCACAACCGTACTGGGCCTGCTCGGCACGGACGGCGTTTCGCGCAGCGTGGAAAATCTGCTCTTTAAATGCCGCGCGTTGGAGGAGGAGGGCGTCACCGCGCGCATGCTCACCGGCAACTACCGCTATCCTTCGCCCACGCTCACGGGCGACGTGATGCGTGACGTTTCGCTCATCGACAAAATCATCGGCGTGAAAATCGCCATATCCGATCACAGGGGCGCGAACATCACGGGCGCGGAGCTCGCGCGGCTCGCCTCCGAGGTGCGCATCGGCGGCATGCTCGCGGGCAAGCTCGGCGTCGTGATTTTGCATGTGGGCACATCGAAGCGCAGGCTCGCGCCGCTCTTCGAGGCGCTCGCCATCTCCGACGTGCCGCCGCAGAACTTCCTCCCCACCCATTGCTGCCGCACGCCGGAGCTCGTTTCCGAGGCCGTGCGCTTCAATAAGATGGGCGGCTCCATCGACTTTACCGCAGACTCGCCAAAGAGCGTCGAGGGCACCGCCGCGGCGGTGCATTCCGCGCTCGAGCAGGGCGCGGACCCTTCCCGCGTGACCATGAGCAGCGACGGCGGCGGCAGCCTGCCCGCTTTCGACGCTGCGGGCAACTGCGTAAGGCTTGCCTACTCGACCCCCGCCACGCTCCTGTCGGAGCTTCGCCGCCTGAAGGAGCGCGAGGGCGTGGAGTTGGAAACGGCCCTTCGCTTCTTCACTGAAAACCCCGCGCGCGCCATGGGCTTTGCGGAGGTGAAGGGCATCCTCGCCCCGGGCGCGGACGCGGACGTGCTCGCGCTCAATCCGGATTACACCGTCAAGCATCTCGTCGCGCGCGGCAAGCTTGCCGTCAAGGACGGCGCGCCCGTGATGAAGGGGCGTTTTGAGTGAGATCATAAGCTGTGCTAAGACCTCAAGCAGCCTGCTCCCTTAGCGGGGGAGTCCCTTCGGGATGCACGGGTTCCTCGGGATGCCGGGGAAAGACACGGGCAAACGGGCGCAGGGTACGCCGGGGTTACCAATACCATATATATTTATATTGCGTATTACGCGGTGTGAGCCGGCTGGTCTAAAGCCGGCTTTTTTCCTGCGCCCATGCTCCAAAGAAGTTGTTTATTCAATACGAATATGATAAAATTCCTATATTACGGCTCGCTCCCGCGCTTATGGTTAGGGACGGGCGCCACGCCGATCATGGAAGAACGAGGAGGTACAATGAAGAACAAAATCATCTCACTTGAAGAGGCCATGAAGCACATCCAAGATGGACAAACCATCATGGTTGGCGGCTTTATGACCTGCGGAACGCCGGAAATACTCATGGACGGCGTCGTGGAGAAGGGCGCAAAGTCCCTCACCGTCATCGGCAATGACGCGGGCGTCCCGGGCAAGGGCATTGGCAAGCTTTTGCAGGCGAAACTGGTGAAAAAGCTCATCGCATCCCACATCGGCCTCAATCCGCAGGCAGGCGAGCAGATGAACGCGGGCGAACTGGAAGTCACGCTCGTGCCGCAGGGCTCGCTTGCCGAGATGATACGCGCGGGCGGCGCGGGTCTGGGCGGCGTGCTCACCCCCACGGGCCTTGGCACGGAGGTCGAGGAAGGCAAACAGAAAATCACCCTCAACGGAAGGGAATATCTCATAGAGCTGCCGCTTCTTGCGGACGTCGCGCTCATCCGCGGCAGCATCGTGGATAAGGCAGGCAATGTGTACTATAACGGCACGACGAAGAACTTCAACCCCATGATGGCGACCGCGGCGAAAACGGTCATCTGCGCCGCGGAGAAAATCGTCGAAGAGGGCGAGCTCGACCCCAATTACGTCATGACGCCGGGTATCTTTGTCGACTACATCGTGGGAGGTGAAATCTAATGGCATCCGCAAAAGAGATCATCGCAAAGCGCGCGGCGCAGGAGCTCAAAGACGGAGACGTCGTCAACCTCGGCATCGGCCTTCCCACAATGGTTGCAAATTATGTGCCCTCAAACGTCCACATCGTGCTCCAGTCCGAAAACGGCATACTCGGCATGGGCGAGATGGCGCAGCCGGGCGAGGAGGACAAGGACATCATCAACTCCGGCTTTCAGTATGTGCATGTGAACTCCGGCGCTTCCTTCTTCGACAGCGCGACCTCCTTTGGCATCATACGCGGCGGCCATGTGGACGTGACAATTTTGGGCGCCCTGCAGGTGGACGAGACGGGTACGCTCGCAAGCCACATCGTGCCGGGCAGGATGGTTTCCGGCATGGGCGGCGCGATGGACCTGGTCGTGGGCTCGAAAAAGGTCATCGTCGTGACCACCCACACCAATAAGGAAGTCCCCAAGCTGCTTAAAAAGGTAGTGCTGCCCGTAACCGCGCTCAACAAGGTGAACCTCATCATCACCGAGCTTGCGGTCATCGAGGTCACAAACAAGGGCTTCCTCCTAAGGGAAATCCATCAGGACACCACCCTCGAGCAGGTCAAGGCGTTCACCGGGGCGGAGCTTACCGTGGCGGACGACCTTCGCATCATGAACGTATAACAGAAGTTAACGTAAAAAGGCCGGGGCAAACGCTCCGGCCTTTTCCTTTCCCAAAAGCGGCAAGCCGCTTTTGGGAAAGGGCACGCTTTGCCTAAAATGCTTCGCATTTCCGGGCGGCAAATCGTGGAGGGAACGAAAGCCCGCGGCTTTCATCCGTTCCGGCGTACATGCCGCCGGAGCCGGATTATAATCAAGGGGCGTGGCCCCTTGATAATCCCCGGGGTTTTACGAGAGCAGCTTCATCTCCCGGCTGCCGGGCTTTTCAAGACCGATCTTCCCTTCGGCGCAGATGGGGCATGCTTCCGGCGCGTAGGTTTTGATGTCAAGCTTCAGCGCCGGGTAAACGGGCAGAGTGAAAGCGCAATCCGGCGCGCGCCTGTCCACGATGCACGCGGCGCCGATGACCTTCGCCCCCATGTCCTCGAGCGCTTTCACCGTTTCCATGGTGGATTTGCCCGTCGTAATCACGTCCTCGGCGATAAGTATCCTGTCGCCCTCGCCTACGCTGAAGCCGCGCCGCAGCTGCATTTCGCCATCCTTGCGCTCGGTGAATATGCTTTCCACGTCAAGCTGGCGCGCCAGCTCGTAGGAAACATTCACGCCGCCCATCGCGGGCCCGCAGACCTTCGTGACGCCAAGACTTTTCACCTGCTCCGCTACGCAGCTTAGCACCTTGGCCGCCTTGTCCGGAAAGCGCATGAGCTTTGCGCACTGGCAGTAGCCCGCGCTGTGCAGTCCCGAGGAGAGCAGGAAATGCCCTTCCAGGAACGCCTCGCATTCCTTCATAATCGCAAGATTGTCCGCCATAATTCCCTCCTATATAATCCCTTTTATCCGGTTTATGTTCGAAAGCCCGTTCTTCTCGCAGTATTCATAGAGCCCGTCGATGATTTCAAGCATGGCGGTGGGATGCGCAAACGTCATAGATCCCACCTGCACGGCCGCGGCGCCCGCCATGATGAAGCTGAGCGCGTCGCGCGCGCTTGTGATGCCGCCCATGCCCACGACGGGGATGCTCACCGCTTTTGCCACCTGATGCACCATGCGAAGCGCGATGGGCATAATCGCGGGGCCGGAGAGGCCCGCGTATATGTTGTCGAACACGGGGCGGCGCTTTTCCACATCTATGGCCATGCCAAGGAACGTGTTCACAAGGCTTACGGCATCCGCGCCCGCCTCCTCGCACGCGCGCGCGACAGAGACGATATCCGGCGCGTTGGGCGTGAGCTTGACCATCAGCGGATGGCGCGAAACCGCCTTCACGCGGCGCGTGATGTCCCCCGCGCACTCGGGCAAAAGGCCGAAGGCCATGCCGCCCGCCTTTACGTTGGGGCAGGAGATGTTGAGCTCGAGTATGTCGATGTCCGCTTCGTTTAGAAGCTCCGCGCCCTTTAGATAATCCTCCTCGCTGTGCCCGCCGAGGTTGGCGATGGCCGCGCAGCCGAGCGTGCGCATAAAGGGCGCTTCTTCCTTTATAAAACGCGCCACGCCCGGATTTTCAAGGCCGATGCTGTTGAGCATGCCCGCGGGCGTTTCCGTCACGCGCACGCCGTCGTTTCCCGCGCTGCCGTTTAAGGTGAGTCCCTTGCCACTGATTCCCCCGAGGCGGGACACGTCGAAGACCTCGGCGTATTCATGCCCGAAGCCAAACGTGCCGGAAGCGGCGATGACGGGGTTTTTGAGCGTGACGCCCAAAAGCTTTGTTTCAAGAGGGTTAGAGGACATTTGGCACCTCCCGGTAATCAAACACGGGGCCGTCCTTGCATACGCGCTTCGCGCCCGCTTTTGTTTTGCAGGTGCAGCCGAGGCACGCGCCCACGCCGCAGGCCATGTGTTTCTCCAGGGAAACATACAATCGCGCGTTCGCGTCCGCCGCGCTTTGCGCCGCCGCCCTGAGCATGGGGGAGGGGCCGCAGGCGTAATAGGCCGCGCCGCCTGCAAAATCCACGTCCCGTGTCACAAAGCCGCCAATGTTCACATGCACGTCGTCCGCGTATTGGCGGAAGGCGTCTACAAGATACGCTTCTTCCCGAAAGCCCAGATATACTTCGATGCGCCTTTGCGGTTCCGCTTTGCGCAGGGCTTTGAGGAGCAGATGCAGCGGGGCGACGCCGATGCCGCCGCCGATTATGACCGCGTCACCGGGAAGGAGGGGGAAGCCGTTGCCGTAAGGTCCCTGCGCGTCCATCTGTTGCCCGGCGGGCAGCGTGGAAAAATAAGTCGTGCCGCGCCCCGTCGCCTGAAAGAGCAAAGTCAACTCGTCTCCCTCGCTGTCAAACAGGCTGATGGGCCTGCCCAAAAAGGGGTCGAGGGAGCCCGAGGGTTTGAGCATCACGAACTGCCCCGCATTCCCCTGCGGCGCGCCCTTGAGGCGCATGCGCCATATGCCCTCTGCGATTTGGGCGTTTTCCACGATTACAGCCATTTGAGTATGTCCTCCCGCATGGCGAGCACCGCGTCTCGTACATGCGCTTCAAAGCCCGCTTCCTCACTTTTGCCCTTGTGCGCGGTGATGAGGCCGCGGGAGGAATTGACTACACCGCGAAGGCCGTCATTGAAAAACGTTGCGATGTCCCTGCCCGTGCCGCCCTGCGCGCCGTAGCCGGGAATCAGGAGAAAGGTATGCGGCATAAGGCTTCGTATGCGCTCGAACTCACCGGGGTAGGTGAGGCCCGTGACCGCGCCGATGGCGGAAAAGCCGCTTTTGCCTATGAACGCGTCGCCCCACGCGGCCACCTTTTCGGCCATGCGCTCGTAGAGCGTCATGCCGCCCGTGTCCAGATCCTGAAAATCGCCCGAGCCGGGGTTGGAGGTTTTCACCAGCACGAAGAGCGCCTTTTCCTTCTCAAGATAGGGATAATAGGGAGATACCGCGTCCTCGCCCATGTAGGCGTTGACGGTGATGGCGTCCGTTTCAAAGTCGCCCGTAAAGTGTCCCGTCGCGTACTGCGCGGCGGTGGAGGAAATGTCCCCGCGCTTCACGTCGGAAATCACCACGCTGCCTTTTTTTCGCGCGTAGCGCACCGTGTCCGCAAAGGCTTTCATGCCATCGAGCCCAAGCGCCTCGTAGCAGGCCACCTGCACTTTGAAGCAGCCCGCTTCCTCATAGACCGCATCGATGATGCGGCGGTTGAACTCGAAAATCTTCTCTCCCTCGGACAAATCCTTTTGCTTGAGATATGCGGGCAGGAAGGAAAACTGCGTGTCCAGCCCCACGCAAACGGGGCCTTTCGTCTTCACATCCTCATAGAGCCTGTCCATCAGCATAGCGCGTTTCTCCTTCCACGATGGTGCGCACGATTTTTCCGCGCACTTTGCGCCCC
This sequence comes from Bacillota bacterium, assembly GCA_023393045.1. GTDB lineage: Bacteria > Bacillota > Clostridia > Christensenellales > CAG-138 > Phil1. The sequence goes on from JAEWMV010000237.1 coordinate 9,916, forward strand.
TCAAAGGGCGTGTTGTTCGACCTTGAAACCATCTCTGCGCGGCGTATGGT
>JAEWMV010000259.1 GCA_023393045.1 Bacillota bacterium
CGCCCCCGGCAAACGTCCATTGGCCCGTCATATAAAAATTGCGCAGGCCGGGCAAAATGCGCGGCAGGAATTTGCCGAAAAGCGCCTTGACGGGGAGCCAGCCTTCGTAGGAGCCGCGCCAGTTTCCGGTGTAGCGCTCCCAGGTGATGGGGGTCGCCACGTCGCTGACGTCAATCTGCTCCCGGATGCCGGGCAGCCTCGTCTCAAGCGCGCCAACCAGTTTATCGAGCACGGCTTGCTTCTCGCGCTTATAAGCATCCCGGTCGGCGTAAAGCCGCTTCCAATAACCGTAATCCGCCTCGAATTGCATGGCAATCACGCTTTTTCCGGGAGGGGCGAACGCCGGGTCCTGGCAATAGTGGCAGTAGTTGACCCAATCCATCCTCACCCCGCCAACCTCGAGCGGGGAATCGAGCTTGAAGGCCTGCAGCTCCACCTCGCCCGTAAGGTCGCGCTTCACGCCGAGGCTCACGCACACAAGCGGTTCCCAGAGAATAGGCTTGTCAAGCATTCCCTGCCATTGGGGCGATGTGTACTTGCCGTCTAGCATGTTGTACAATGTCGCCCGCGCGTCGCAGGCGGAAACGACGATGTCCGCGCTACGCGTCTCCCCCGCCTCCGTCTCTATACCCACGGCCCTGCCATCCTCGACGAGGATGCGTTTTACCTTTGCGCCATAGCTGATTTTGCCGCCCAGACGAAGAAACGTCGCCTCGATCGCGCGCGCGAGTTTGAGCGAGCCGCCAAGCGGGTAGCCGCCCTCCTTGTTGTGAAAGAACGCGAGGGGCATAATGACCATCAGCGCGGACATATCGGGCACGGGGAACATGCGAAAGAGCACTTCCCGCAGCGTTTTATCCCTAAAACGCCTGATGTAATCCCGCACGGTGATGGATTTGAGCCAGAAGAAGCTTGGCATGAAGGGCAGCATTTTCAGGATATCCGCGAGGGTGAAGCTGCCGAAATCGGAATCCATGTTCGGGTGGAAGCGCGTGTAGAAGCGAATCAGCCGCATCATGCGTTTGAGCCTCGCCGTCTCGCGCGGAAAGTGGGAAACGAGCTCCGCCTCCAGTTTATCGATATCGGTATAGATGCTCACATCGTGCCCGTTGCACAGGATGCGCCGGAAGCGCTCCGTATGATAGAATTCGACGGTGTCCATGACATGCAGCTCCTCAAAGAGCGGATACATGGAATTGCCGCTGTTCGAGCCGATGACCCAGTGCAGGCAGTGGTCGAAGAGATACTCCCCGCGCCGCCACGACGTGCAGACGCCCCCAGGCAGCGCGTGCATCTCACAGATTTCGACATCATAGCCGCTCATTGCCGCATAGCACCCTGCGGACAGGCCGGATATCCCGCCGCCAATGATCACGAGCTTTTTCATCCCCTGCATCCCCTTGTCCGCTTTTCGCTCAACATCGTTTCGGTTCGCCGCAGTTCGACACGCTTATTGTATCGTTGGTTTCCAACATTTTCAGCAGGATTCTTCGCTTGTGCGCAAGCGAATCCGGCGCGGGAATCGCCCTATCTTTCGCAGTAGGGCGGCCTCTTCCTTGTGCTGTGGTATTCCCTGCACGCCTCGCAATGCTTATATCGCTCGCACGAGGTCTTTTTGCAGGGGCATTTTTCGGGATTCCATCTGTCCGCCCGCTTTTGAGCAGACTTTTCGTCTTTGATTTTCCGGCGGGAATCAACGCGCTCCCGCTCCGTCAAGCCGGTAGTCCGGCAAGCTTTTTCATCAGGTGTCATACGCGCGCCTCTGCATCGGTTTTGCATGATTGCGACTGGTCAAGATTTTCTAATATCTCACGGTAGCGCACCGTTGCCAATTCGCTCGGCTCGCCCTGTTTGCAAAAAGCGAATTCCGCAAGCTTGCGGTGCGTGCGTCGGACTACAAGCTTTCCGTCGACCATTTGTGATTCAAGCGTTTTAAGCGCGTCAAGAAAACGCATATCTTTCTTTGCCCTGTCGTAAAAGGACAGAACATAAACGTAGAGTAAAAGGTTATAGGTGCGGAAAGGATATTCCGCCTGCATGAACAGCGTGCCGATGCCGTAGTGGCAGGGGCCGATCGGCTTTCGGATCGTCCAATGCTCCAATAGAAAATCCACAGCCCTATCCAGCGCCGGTTCTTTGTTGAAATAATCGCTGAAGCGAAATGCGTCCAGCGCGTTCAACGTCGGGAAAGGGTTTGAATACTCCGTTTCCGGCCCGCGCCCGAAGCTGAACTTATTGCAGCGCCAACCGCCGTCCGCGTACTGCGTATCCAGCAGATGCCGGAAGGTTGTTTGCAGCCTTTCATCCGAAGCGTAACCCATATGGCAGAGCGCGTTGGCCGCGTTGGCCGTATGGCACGGGTAGACGGCGCCCTGCGGGTACAGCTTGAAACGGCCGTCGCTGCGCCACGCGCCGAAAATCAGCTCCGCAACTTCTTTGAGCGGGGATTCCTCCGGCTGCATGCCCAATTCAAGCAGGAGATACGCGCTCTCCAAGGTCGAAAAGGGGGAACCCTTGATCAGGCGCTTGTCCGGCGTGGTCCAAAGGCCGCCGCCGTTGTCATACCTGTGCGCCAATATCGCCTCGACATCCCCCAAATACCGCTTGTCAACAGCCACAGCTCATACCTCCGTCGGTTTATGTCCATGCTCCAACCAACACCCGCCAGTTCGCCTTGCCATCCACGCCGCGGGGATACATCACCAATCTTCCGCGTTCCCACCGGCGGAATCTGTTGCTTTACTTCCTGCACACAGCGCAAACGGTAGTGCTTTTCTCCGTAAGCTTTGCCCCGGCAGCATCGCCATAAAGCGTCACCAAGGCAAAGCCCGCATCCAGCAGGTCGCCTTTGATTTCCTGCGGTTCAAACCCGTGATTCCATATATTGTAGGTGCTGCTGCCCCCGGCCGTAACGATCGTATATTGCTCCAGATAGTTCCGGTCCGGATACGCCGCGCTGCGCCGGATGCACAGATACGGTTCCGCCCGCCAGAAGCCGCCGTTTGAATATTCCACGCTAAGGGAATCGGTAAACGCTGCGTAATGCTTTGCCGTATGCGCGTCCACAATGAACAGGCCGCCGGGGTTCAGGCTGCGATACACTTTTTCAAGCAAAGCCCTCCGGTTTTCGGGCGGCTGCACGCCGAAGTCGCAATAGATAAGGATTGCCGCGTCATAGAGGGCATCATAATCGATCGTGAGGTAATCCTGATAGATAAACGCATGCCCCTCGCC
>JAEWMV010000037.1 GCA_023393045.1 Bacillota bacterium
CCCTTATACGCAGCGGCTCATCGCGTGCTTTCCGGACATACGGGGGCAAAAGTGCGTGCCGGACGGGATAGAGGGCTTTCCGCCCAACCTCATAAACCCGCCGCGCGGCTGCCGCTTCCACCCGCGCTGCCTCGATGCGACGGAGCTTTGCCGCGAGGTTGAGCCGGAAAAGCGGCATCTTTCCCCCACGCACAGCGTTTCCTGCCACAGGGCGGAGGTGAAAGTATGAGCGCGCCTCTCGTTTGCGTCCGCGACCTCAAGGTCTATTTTGAAGTAAGGGGCACTCTCTTTTCGCCCGGCAAAACCGTGCGCGCGGTGGACGGTGTATCCTTCGGCATCGGGCGGGGGGAAATTCTCTCGCTCGTGGGGGAGTCCGGCTCGGGCAAGACCACCACGGGCAAGGCCATATTGCGTCTTGTGGAGCAGACCGCGGGCGAGGTGCGCTTCATGGGGGAAGCCCTGAGCGCCAAAAACAGCGAGCTGCACGAATTCAGAAAACAGGCGCAGATGATCTACCAGGACCCGTACCAAAGCCTGAACCCGCGCGCGTATATCATAGACATCGTGGGCGAGCCGCTGGAGGTCAACGGCCTCGTGCATACCGCATCCGAGCGCGAGGCGCGCGTGAAAACCGCTCTCGAGCGCGCGGGACTGCTGCCGCCGGAGGATTTTTACTACCGCTATCCCTACGAGCTTTCGGGCGGGCAGAGGCAGAGAGTGGCGCTCGCAAGCTCGCTGATACTCGACCCTTTGTTCGTGGTGGCGGACGAACCGGTTTCCATGCTGGACGCGTCCATAAGAACGGGCATCGTCAAGCTCATGCTCGAGCAGAGGGACGAGCGCGGCATCGCCTATCTTTTCATCACGCACGACCTTTCGCTCGCGTGGCTGGTGTCCGACAAGATCGCCATCATGTATCTGGGAAAGATCATGGAAACGGGCAGCGCAAACGACATCATCTGCCACGGTCTGCATCCCTACACAAAGGCGCTCGTGGGCATCATGCCCGTGCCGGGCGCGGAGCGCGTCGGCCGGCGCGAACTGCTCCACGGGGACATCCCCTCGGCCGCATCCTTCATGCCGGGCTGCAAGTTCCATACCCGCTGCCCCGTGGCCAAGGAAATATGCAAAGTGGAATGCCCTGCGCTCGTTGAAGTTGAACCCGGCCACAGCGTGGCCTGCCATTTTATAGAAGGAGCGTGAAGCGCAATCAAGAGCATAACAAGGGAAGAGCTGCAAAAGGCCATCAAGGCGCACCGCGCGGAGATACTCAGCGACTTAAAAACGCTCGTCGCTATCAAGAGCCGCACGGACGACCGCCAAAAAACCGAGGAAGCGCTGCGCTTTGTAATAGAAAAAGCAAAGGCCATGGGCATGCGCATGGGCTACACTGCGGACATGGACGCAGGCTACGCCGAGATCGGCGAAGGACACGAGACCGTGGGCATACTCGCGCATGTGGACGTGGTGGACATCGGCGACCCATCGGGCTGGCCGTTTGACCCGTTCACTCTGACGCAAACGCCGGACGGCTTTCTCCACGGGCGCGGCGTCGTGGACGACAAAGGCCCCGTCGTCATGTGCCTGTACGCGCTCAAAGTCCTCATGGAACTGGGCGTGCCCCTCAGGCGCAGGCTGCGGCTCATCGTCGGTACCCGCGAGGAGGACGTGTGGACGGACATGGCCCATTATACCGCGCAATACAGTATGCCGGATTTCGGTTTTTCCCCGGATGGGGATTTCCCCATTTTTAACATAGAAAAGGGCTATTGCGACATGCATCTCGTATTCCGTGAGGCAGGCCGCCTTATGGAAATCGAGCAGGCGCGCGCGGGAGAAAGCCCCAACAGCGTACCGAGCAAGGCATGCCTGAAGCTTAGAGGTCGCGAGGAACAGGCGTTTTCCGGCGTGGCCGTTCATTCCAGCGTGCCGCAGGAGGGCGACAACGCGCTATTGAAGCTCGCCCGCGCCGCTGCGGACGAGGGCTTCCTCTTCGGGAAGTTCCTTATCGACATGTTCCCGGACGAGTTCGCCTCCCCGCTCGCGCTCGACGACGGAAGCGACACGTATGAGGGCGTCTACGTCGCGCGCACGGTCGCCTGCCCCACGGTGATGCGCCGCAGGGAGGAGGGCATCTTCGTCAACATCAATATCCGCTCCCGCTTGGGCGTCACGAAGGAGCAGCTTCTGGAGGCGTTCGCCCGCCGCACGGAGGAATACGGCTATGCTTTCTCCCTCAATGAGTTCAGCGCGCCAATGATGGTGGATTCGCGCCTGCCCTTCCTACAAAAGATGATGGAGGTCTATCGCTCCTACGGCTATCCCGGCGAATTCCTCGTCGCCTCCGGCGCAAGCTATGCGGCTTCGATGAAAAACTGCGTGTGCTTCGGCCCGATCTTCCCCGGAGAGTTGTCGAGCGCGCACATGGAGGACGAAAGAATTAATGTTGAAAGCATGATGCGAGCAACATGCATCTACGCGGAGTATCTGGCGGAAATCGGCGAGTAAACTCGCCGATTTCCGCAGCTAACAGCTAATAAATAATAGTGAACAACTACAAAGTAAGAGGGGATTCCGCGTTGCGGAATCCCCTCTTTTTAGTACCTATTCACTATTCACTGTTCGTTATTCGTTAGGCAATGTCAATTGCCCTCCCGCTCCTTGATCGTTTTCACCATCATATCGTAATAGTCCTCGTCGATGATGAACTTGCGCTTTTGCACATCGAGGGAGAATATGAGCAGCAGTATGGGCACCACGCTCACCGCCACGCGCAGCCATATGCGCATTGAAAGCGTGCCCCTGTCGCGGAAGTTGAGGTTGGCGGCGCTCTCCTGCCCGCTCTTGAGGTCGCCCACCTCGAGGGTGTAAGTATACTCGCCGGTTATAGCGGAAGCGTCGATTTCGCCGAGACGGCCTAATTCCTCGGCCCCGTTCGCGGCGCCCTTTGGCGCGCGCAGTATCATGGCCTCGGCAAGCGAGGGAACGTATTGCGGGTCGAGCTGGTATTTGCTCATGCTCGCGTCCGCCTCGATCTTTGCGCCCACCTCGGCGGCGACGGCGTCATATTCCTCCGTGCCGATACTCAGCCCTTCGAACTCTACGATATACTCCTGCACGGCGGAGACGTAACGCGATTGTTGCTGCGCATCCATTTTAGCGAAAAAGTCGCGCTGGGTCTCAAGCGTGCTGATGCTCTGGCTCAGAAGGAACGCGCCGGAAATGGCGAGCACCACAGTGACGAGCAGCGTATGCATGGCGGAGGAGAACTTGGCCATGAAGGGACGCAGCGTGGAAACGACCGCCTCGTTGCGCTCCCCGAACTTATAGTCGTTATACTCGACGCAATTGGTCATGTTGACGATGGAAGCCATATAAAAGAGCGACTGGCCCGCCGAAATGAGCACGCAGAAGGCGCACAGCAGCGCGATGCTGAAGGGGAGCGCGCTCGTCCAGCCCATGAGGCCGATAAGCACATAGCCAACGATGGCCGCAGCGATGCTCCAGTCCTGCAGCTTGCGCCTTCCCATCTTGCCCGCGAGCCATGGATAGAGTATGTTGACCGCCACGGTGGTTACGCCGTAGGCCACGACCACGTAGAAATACAGCGTGCCGTTATAGCCGATTTCAAGATACACGAGGTTGGCCGAGAGAGCGATGAGCATGTTGCTTGCGACGTTGTAAAAGAGCTGCGAGAGCGTCATCCAAAGTATCTGGTCGTTTCGCGCGATGGTCTTCCACATCTTTTTGAGCGAGATGTTCTCCTGCTTTTCGCGCGCGCGGCGGGGCGGTTCCTTCACGCCCAGGAAGGTCATAAGCTGGCTGCCGATGAAGATGACGGCGGTGACGATGGCGACCATGCGATAGCCCGCGCGCGCGTCGCCCACGGTGACCATGGGGGTGACGCCCTGCGAGATGATGGCGCCGATGCCCGCGAAGAGCACCGTAAGCGCGGTTGCGGAGTTGCGCTCCTCCTTGACGGAGGAAAGGCTGGGAAGCATCGCCCAATAGCTGATGTCGTTGACGGTGAAGGTGGACTCCCACAAAAGGTACATCACGCACATGAACACCACGAACTTCCAGCCCGCAAGGCTCTGTACGCCGAACATCAGCATCACGACGATGCCGCAGGAGATCGCCCCCATGAGTATCCACGGGCGGAACTTGCCGCCCTTGAGGTGCGAGCCCTCTATGATGGCGCCCATGAGCGGATCGTTGAGCGCGTCCCATATCCTGCCGCCCACGCCGATGACGAAGCTCAGCGTCGTGAACTGCATGAGCGTGAGCGACACGCCGAACTGGATATAGATGAGCAGGAACACGGAAATCAGGTTGTAGCACATGTCGCGGCCGACGCCGCTGGTGGTGAAGAACCACATGTTTTTCTCGAACTGCTTCTTTCTCAGGCGCTCCGCCTCCTCGACGGAGAGCGCGGCCGTATTCTGTTCCATAGGAGACCCATCCCTTCAGTTTAAAATAGCGGCAATAAAAAAGTATCCTGCGATATGTGCGGGAGAAGCCCGCTCATTCGAAGAATACCATACTTGCGGCGATGAAACAATATCGCGCCGGGCGAATCAGGCCTTAAGCTCGTATTTCTTTGCGAATTTCTCGTAGTTGAGCTTGAAGGCGGCGTCGTCGCCGGTTTTGATGGCGTTGAGGAACTCATGCGTTGCGAAACTGCCGCGGTCCGTCTCCTCCACGCAAACGGCGATGTTCGAGCAATGGTCGGAAATGCGCTCGCAGTTGTTCAATATGTCGTTGAGCACGAAGCCGAGCTCAATGGTGCATTTGCCGCACTGCAGCCGCTCCACATGGCGGCGCTTGATCTGGGCAATCAGGATGTCGATCACCTGCTCAAGCGGCTCCACGAGCGCAGCCTTCTCCACGTCATCCTGCTCGTAGGACTCGTGCGCGAGGGAGAGGATCTCCGCGAGCGCGGCCATCAGGACGGACAGCTCCTCCTGCGCTTCCCGGGAGAACTCAAGGCCTTTGTTGCGCACTTCCTGGGCGGACTCGCTGATGTTGAGCGCATGGTCGCCGATGCGCTCGAGGTCGCCGATATTCTGGAGCATTTTGGAGACCTCGCGGCTGTCCTTCAGGGAAAGGTCAAAGCTCGCTATTTTAACGAGGAAGCTGCCGAGCCTATCCTCAAACTGGTCGAGCGCCTTTTCGCCTTCCGCAATGCTTTTGACGAGCGCGGGATCGAAATTCAAAATCAGGCTAATGGCGTCCAACACGGTTTTGTGCGCAAGCTCGGACATCCTGCGGGTTGCGGCGATGCACTCGGAAACGGCCATGCCCGGGGAGAGCAGGAGCCGGTCGTCGAGCATCACAACGGGCTTGTCCAGCGCTTTTTCATCCGGCTTAACGGGAAGGATCACGCGGGACAGGCTCTCAAGCTGCCTCTGGAAGGGCAGCAGCAGCACGGTGGTGGCCAGGTTGAACACGCTGTGGCACAGCGCGATATCCACCGCGCCGATGGTTCTGTCCTTGATGGCAAAATCGAATATTGCGTCGAGCGCCAGCAGTACGATGAGAAACACTCCGGTTCCTATCGCGTTGAACAGGATATGGATGGCAGCCACGCGCTTTGCATTGCGGCTCGTGCCCATGCTCGAGAGCAGCGCGGTCACGCAGGTGCCGATATTCTGCCCCATGATGATAGGCACCGCCATGCCGAACGTCACGCTGCCCGTGAGGGAGAGCGCCTGCAAGATGCCCACGGAGGCCGCCGAGCTTTGGATGATGCCGGTAAAAACCGCGCCCGTGAGCACGCCCAGGAGCGGATTGCGAAACGCCGTGAGCATGCTCGCAAACTCCGGCACGTCCGCGAGGGGAGCCACGGCGGAGCTCATCATCTTCATGCCGTACATCAGAAGGCCGAAGCCCACGAGCACGCCGCCGATGTCCTTGCGCTTCTTCTGCTTGCAGGCCATTATCATCACCACGCCTATGAGCGCGCTGATGGGCGCGAGGGAATCCGGTTTAAAGAGGTTTAGAAGAAAAACGTTGCTGTCGATGCCGGCGAGGGAGAGTATCCACGCGGTGAGGGTCGTGCCGATGTTGGAGCCCATGATGACGCCCACCGTCTGGTGAAGCTCCATAATGCCGGAGTTGACAAGGCCGACAAGCATCACCGTGAGCGCGGAGGAGGACTGGATGGCGACGGTGACGCCCGCGCCAAAAACGATGCTGCGAAACGGGCTTGCCGTCATCTTCTTCAAGGTGACTTGCAGCTTGCCCCCGGCGAGCTTTTCCAGGCCACCCGACATGCATTCCATGCCAAAGAGAAAGAAGGCAAGCCCGCCCAAAAGGGTGATCACCGAAAAAATGTCCATTCTCCCACCTCTAACATATTGCTGTAAGTATTATATCAAACCGGAGGTGGACAAATCAACGAAATCCGCTTTAATCCAACAAATAAACAAAAAACGCCGCGTCTGCGGCGCAGTTGAATACACGAGGCGCCTTTATTGGCTCTACACTAAACATTGGGGTAAAGGGATAAAAAAGAGAAGCATACCGCTTCAAAATCTTGTAGACTAAGGTTACCACACGCAAAACCTACAAGACAAAGGAGACGGATATGCTTCCCTCTGATTGTATCGCAAAACTGCTGGATGTGG
>JAEWMV010000053.1 GCA_023393045.1 Bacillota bacterium
AACTTCAGCCCGTTTTTATCGTAGGGAAGGTGGCTTGCGGTGATCATGGCCGTGCCGTCGAAGGTAAAACCTTCGCGCACCGTGGCCATGAACATGGCGGGGGTCGTCGCAAGGCCGAAGTCCGCCACCTGCGCGCCCGCGCCGCATATGCCCTCGGCGAGCGCGCCAAAAAGCGCTTCGCCCGTGACGCGCGAGTCGCGCCCCACGGCGATGCGAAGCGACTCGCAGGGCTTTTCGAGCTTATATGACAGCCACGCCGCAAACGCGCCGCCTATGCGCCGCGCGGCCTCTTGCGAAAGATTGACCTCGGGCCCTCCCGCCGTGGCGAGGGCCGTACCGCGTATGTCGCTTCCGTTTTGCAGCCTGGATAAATCCGGCATATGCATACTCCTTTACGGGGCGTGATGGGCGAAGGGACAGGAAAAAGCGCCGTCAGCGGCAGCAGAAATTGCAGTACATGCACATGAGCCAGGAGAAAAGGAAGCCCCCGCACAGGCGGTTCATGCTCAGGAAGGGGGCGGAAAAATCGCGATTGAAGCCGCCCGTATATTCGCGCCCGGGGTTTTGCAGCTCCTCCAGCAGCGTTTGGTATGTGAGATTGCCAGGCTCCATCGCCACGGCTCGCTGCGCGTGCTGTATGGCGAGTATCCTGTTGCCCGCGCCGTTGTTGGCGACGGCGCTGTAATAATACCAGAGGGCGTCGCGCTCGCGTATGCTCGCGAGCACGTTGAGCGCCTCCTCAAAACGGCCGAAGTTGATGTAGTTGCGCGCGGCCTGCATGCGCGGGTCGGAAGTGCGCTCCTCGCCGCCAAAGCCGTCCCACGCGCCGCGGTAATCGCCGTAGCCGCCGCCGTAACTTCCGCCATAGTTTCCGCCGCTGTAGCCGCCCCCATAACTGCCGCCGTAGCCGCCGCCCGGGGAGGAAGCGGAGCCGCCGCCGTTGATGATCTGGTCGTAGGCGGCGTTGATTTCCTTCATGCGCTGCTCGGCCACCTTGTCGCCGGGGTTCGCGTCCGGATGGTAGCGTTTGGCAAGGCGGCGGTAAGCCCTTTTGACCTCGTCGTCCGTTGCGGTGGTGGGTACGCCCAGCACCTTATACGGATCGGTTATCGGCATCCGTACGCCTCCTTTCATAAGCGCGCTTCAAATAAAAGCGCGTCCACACCCCAGAGTATATCACATTTCGCATCAGCTCGACATCCGCCTCGAGGGGCAGCCCTTCAAATTCCGCCGCGCACTGCGCCATGAGCATCTCGAGCACGGCGCGGCAGCGCTCGTTGAAGTCGGGCAGGGCGAGGTCTGCGGCAAACGGATTGAAATTGCCGCGCCGCGCGTCCTTTTTGCAATCGTCCCACGCGTCCATAATGTAGATGAACCGGCCAAGCGCCATGCCAAACGCGCGAAGGCGCGCTTCCCACATGTCCGCGCGCGGGGAGAAAAGCGCCGCCGTGATCGCGCCGAAGGCGTCCGCAGCCGCGTCCGCCGCGGCGTTCTCATCATGCTCAATCTCCTGGAGCTTTGCGAGCGAAGCCTCCATGACGGCGCACTGCTTCGGATAGAGCCGGGCAACGGCGTCATAGCGCTTTTTTATGAGGGAAGCTTCGACGCGGCGCAGGAGCTTTTTTTCGTCCCGCCAGTCGTCGAGGCATTTGTGGTAGAAGAGCGCGATGGTCATATCCGCCGCGTAATCGGTGAATTCGCTCGCCTCGTGCCGCCTTTTGCAAAAAGGGTGCATGGCGCAGCGCGCTTGGCATCGTTTCGTTTCGGGTTCGTAGAGAGAGTCGAGCAGCAGCGTGAGGAAGGTCATGTCAAAGCTGAGCGCAAAGCGCGAAAGCGCGCCGTGCCGGGTCTTGAGCGCGTCGCAAAGCCCGCAGTAGGCCGCCTTGAAGCGCGCTTCCTGCTCCGGTGTCAGGCTCTTCTTATCAGCGCTCACATAGCCGAACATATCAGCTTTTGCGGACGAAGGACGTGGCGCATTTGGGGCAGGTGACGCGTATTTTGCCTTTGCCGCGCGGCGTGCGCACGCGCTGGGCGCAGCCCGGGCATTTGAAGAAGCGGTGTGTCCGAAGCTGCTTTAAATGCGAAAAATTACGTCTGAAAAAAGCGAGGAATTTATCGCGCAGGTTCAGGTATTTCACGTTTTCGCGGTAACGGCGGGTGATGTCCTTGGAGAGGATGCGCCAGTAACAGGCGACCATCAGGGCGAGCGCTATCCACCAGAGCACGGTGCCCGCGATGGCAACATTTGCCGCATTGAGGATGATGGCGATGATGATGAGCGCGAGGGACGCGAACGAAAGGGCGCGCGAAAGCGGATCGGGGCCGTTTCGTCCCTGCATGAACCGCGCAATCTTTTCCCTGAATCCCATAAAACCACCCTTACAGGAAGCGTCCGCTTCCGCATTTTTGCTTATTTTGCCCACATTTTACGTTTTGGGCACCTATAATTTACGTCCTTACGGCCTCCAATGCAAGAGCGCAGATGTGACAACAATTCAAACAATGCGTTGCGCGGCCAATGAAAAAGGCTCCCGTACGGGAGCCTCTGCTCTGCGATTGCGCCCGGTTAATCCTCCGGGCAGCAGCTTTGCGCCCCCGTCGCCTTCGCCCTGCGCGACGCGAGGAAATCCGGCGTCTGCGCGAGGAGTATGGCGGCAAACATGATGACGCAGCCGATGAACTCCTTCGTCGTGAGGCGCTGGCTGAGCAGCAGCCAGCCCGCGAGGGCGGCGAACACCGATTCAAGGCTCATCAAAAGCGACGCCATGGCGGGCGAGGTGTGCTTCTGGGCGATCATCTGCAGCGTGTACCCCGCGCCGGAACTCAATACGCCGGAGTAGAGTATGGGCAGCCACGCGCCAAGCAGCACCACGGGCGCGGTGAAGCCCTCCGAAAAAAGCGCCACGCTCCCCGCGAGCACGCCGCTTACGAAGAACTGGATGCAGCTCATCTTCACGCAATCGACCTTCTTGGAAAAATGGTCGATGACGAGTATGTGCAGCGAGTAGCAGAAAGCGCAGGCCACTTCAAGCAAATCGCGCGTTTCCATGCGAAGCCCTTCCTTGATGCACAGAAGATACATGCCAAAGAGAGCCAGCACCACGCTTATCCAAATGGTATAATGCACACGCTTTTTGAGGAAGATGCCCAAAAGCGGCACGATGATGATATAGAGCGCGGTGAGAAAGCCCGCCTTGCCCACATTGATGCCGTACTCGATGCCAAGCTGCTGCAGCGCGGAGGCAACGGTGAGTATCACGCCGCACAGTATGCCGCCGAGGATGAGCTGCCGCATGCCGCCGGGCGCGGATTCGGGCACGGGCTCGCCGCGTTTTTTGCGGGCGCGGGCCATGAAATAAACCACGGGCAGCAGCGCGAGCCCCGCGACGAAGGAGCGCACCGCGTTGAAGGTGAACGTGCCGAGGCTGTCCATCGCCACGCTTTGGGCGACAAACGCGCTGCCCCAGATTATCGCCGTGAGCAGCAGCAGAAGGTTGCTTTGCAGTCTTTTGTTTTTCATCATGCGCCCATTTTAACATACGCGCGTATTGTTTTCATCTTTTTATTATTGTGTAAATGATGTATAATGCAATGAGTATTGTGGGGGGGGGTAGAGAATGCTTAAAATTGAAACGCAGATCATGACGCAAAACGATTGTTACAAAACAGGCCGCACGATCATTCCCCGCGGCATCACCATCCACAGCACGGCGGAACCCGGAATACGCGCGCGCATGTGGTTTGAGTTGTGGAACAAGCCCGCGAGCGAGCAGAACGGGCGCGAGGTGTGCGTGCACGCCTTCATGGATGACGAGGTCGTCATGCAGTACCTTCCGTGGGAGCACAGGGCGTGGCACGCGGGCGGGCGCGATAACGACGATCACATCGGCATTGAAATCTGCGAGCCGGAGGGCGTGCAGTACGAGGCGGATTTCGACATCGTCAATTACGACGTCGCCCATTATCAGCCCTATTTCAACAAGGTCTACGCGGACGCGATCGCGCTTTGCGTCTATCTGATCGATAAATACCCCACCATCCGCGTGGAGGAGATCGTCAGCCACGACGAGGGCTGGCGGCGCGGCAGCGCGAGCGCGCACCACGATCCGGAGCATTGGTGGCGCTTCCACAATAAAAACATGGATGATTTTCGCGCGGACGTAAAGAAAGCGCTGGAGGAAAGGTAAGCAATACATGGAAAAAATGCGTTTTGTCGACCTGCACTGCGACACCGTCGTGTGCGAGGTGATGAAAAGCCGCGGGAAAAAGCGGCTGCGTTCCAACCCGGAGGGGCACCTCGACCTCAAGCGCTTGAAACAGGGCGGTTCGCTCGTGCAGGCGTTCGCGCTCTTCATCCCGAAGGACCCCGGCCTTCACGGCTATACGGGCGAGAATATAGGCCCGTGGCAATTCTTCCTTGACGCGGCGGACTGGTATGACAAGGAGCTTGCGGACAACGCGGATATGCTCGCTCCCATTTTTCGCTATGAGGACATCGCCACAAACGAGGCGCAGGGGAAAATCAGCGGCCTATTGACCGTGGAGGACGGCGTGCCGCTGGAGGGCGATATCGCGCGCCTCGACGAGATGCACCGCCGGGGCGTGCGCCTCATCACCCTCACATGGAACAATGAGAACAGCCTCGGCTTCCCCAATAAAACGGACGCCGAAAAGGGCCTCAAGCCCTTCGGCCTCGCCGCGCTCGCGCGCATGAACGAGTTGGGCATCGTCGCGGACGTGTCGCACCTGTCCGACGCGGGCTTTTGGGATGTCGCCAAGCATACGAAAAAGCCCTTCGTCGCCTCGCACTCCAACGCGCGTGCGCTCTGCCCGATCTATCGCAACCTCACGGACGATATGCTGCGCGCCATCGCCGAAAAGGGCGGGGTGACGGGGCTCAACTTCGCCGCGGATTTCCTTGTGGAGGGCAGCCGCTATACGTATATCAACGACCTCGTGCGCCATGCGCGCTACATCGCCGACAAGGCGGGGGTGGAAACGGTGGCGCTGGGCAGCGATTTTGACGGGATAGGCTGCGAGCTGGAATTCGTGGACTGCGCGGGCCTGCCGCGCATCGAAGAGGCGCTCAATTCCGTCTTCACCGCGCGCGAGGTGGATAAAATCACCCATGAAAACGCCCTTCGCGTGTTCAGGGAGAACATGGGCTGATACACTTGGTTTCGAGACTTGCTTTCGGGCAGTATCATTAAAAAGGAGAAAACGCTATGGATGTATTCGAGGCGCTATCCGCAATGACCACGAC
>JAEWMV010000076.1 GCA_023393045.1 Bacillota bacterium
ACGCAATGATGCACGCCAGAAACAGGAGGCCGCCTGCGCGGTAGCGCCATGCCGTTGTCCGCCATTTTTTGCTGTGGCTGATCGCCTCTCCCGCGGAGAGCTTCGTGCGCAACCTGCGCAGATGGACGACGCGCGACACGCTTGCAAAAAAGGCCCACAGGATAAGCGCCGCGGCAGTCAGGAACATCCCTGTGCCGCCGTCCAGCGCCGTGAGCAGCAGCTTTCCGCGCAGCATCGCCGCGGGATAGACCAGCATCCACGCAAAGGAGGAAATCAGGTTGCCGCGCTCCCGCCTGCGCACCATATCGAGGGCCAGCGCCTGAACCCTTGGATCGGTGTTCAGTTCACGCGCATCCGCAGTTTCGGCGCGGTAGATATAAAACTGCCCTCTCGAAGCCACATACCGCCAGCCGTAAGCCTCGTTCAGACCCACGGCCTCATCATCCGGCGCGCATCCGCCGTCGGCCCACATGCTTACGTTCTTTGGCGCGGCTTCCAGGCGGTAGCGCACCGCGCGCGGCTCGCTTCTTTCAAATATCGCAAAGCCCGCAAAAAAACCGTCGGCACTGAGCAGCAGGCCATTGGCGGCCATATCGGAAAGCCAGCTCTCCATGCCCTCAATGTCATAGGCCGGACAGGGCGGCAGACGGTAGACATGTTTGGGCTCTTCCCCGACCGGTGCGTTCAAACTGCTTTTGATCATCTTACACCTCGCTTTGCGCGTCATCAACGCAGCAACGCAGACGGGCCAATTCTTCACGATAGGCTTCCATTCCCCCGGCGGTGACGGCATAGGTGCGTTTGCGCCCGCTCACTTCCGTTTCCCTGATGTACTTCTCTTTTTCAAATTTCCCGAGGATCGTATATAAGGTCGCCGGCCCTATGCGCATGCGCCCCTGCGTCTTTCCCTCTATGAAATCCGCAATGTCAATGCCGCACATCGGGCCACGGCAAAGCGCCATGAGCACATAGAACATCGATTTGGTTAGATTTTCTAAGGATTTTTTTGGCATGGCCGCGCCTCTTTGCATCATAGTCGCGCAATATCGTCACATGATATCGTTTAATGATATTGTACATTGTGCGACCTTGCCTGTCAAGGAGCGAAGCGCCCTGCTCCGCTGTTCAATCACCGGCTTTCTGCGCCGCAGTCACGGCGCTGCGTATTTCCTGATATGAAGTGCATCTGCAAAGGTTGGATTGGAGCCATTCCTCCATCACAAGCTCATCCGGATGCGGATGATGCGCGAGCAGTCCGTGGCAAACCATGAGGAAGCCGGACGTGCAGTACCCGCATTGGAACGCATTTTTACCCACGAACGCTTGCTGCAGGGGAGAGTTGCCCGGCAATCCCTCCACGGTGAGGATTTCATGCCCCGCGGCTTCCACCGCCAACACCAGGCAGGATTTTGCCGGATATCCGTCCATGAGCACGGTGCAGGCGCCGCAATCCCCGTTCTTGCAGCCGGGTTTCGCGCCCGTGAGCCCGAATTGGTAGCGCAGTACGTCCAGCAGAATATCGGAAGGACGCACCGCGGCGCTCCTGTTTTCGCCGTTGACGCGCAGCTCGATTACGCATTTGCTTTCATATATTTGCATCGT
Source organism: Bacillota bacterium (assembly GCA_023393045.1). GTDB lineage: Bacteria > Bacillota > Clostridia > Christensenellales > CAG-138 > Phil1. The sequence continues at coordinate 1,603 of JAEWMV010000076.1, forward strand.
TCTTCTCCAGCGCACCGTCCTGCCATGCGGCAAGCAGATTGTGCAAAGTGTTTCTCAAAACGAACAGCCGGTAAGAACCGCCGGCTTCGCTGTCCGTAGCCGCCTGCGGCAGGCGGCGGAGCGCCTCTTCCGCGCGCGCGGCGGGAGAAAGCTGCGCATCGTTGAGCGCTCCTTCCACCTGCGCGCTGCGAACGGGGTCGGAGCAGACGCCCGAAAGCGCCACGCGCAGCCTGCCGTTGACCAGCGCCGCCGTCACGTTCACAAGGGGATAGTCGATTTTTTCACCGGCCGTTTTCTTGACATGAATAAAGGGCTGCTCCAGCATAGCGGCGGGAACCTGAATTTGCATCAGGAATTCGCCGGGGCGATAATGCATCCTGCCGTCAAAAACATGACAAAACGGCTCTCTGCGCAGGCCCTGCGGCCCCCACAGCAGCGCGCTGGCGTCGCTTAACAGCAGGGGCAGGCTCGTTTCACGGTACCGGATGGTTCCGGAAAGGTTGCCCCCCAGGGTAATGCGGCACTGGTTGGTGTGATCCGCCACCCGCCCGCAGGCCTTGCCCAACATGGGAAAAAGGTTGGAATCCTTGATGCGCCGCAATGAATTTGCCGCGCCTATGACCAATGCATCCTTCGTTTTTTCCAGCGCAAGGCATTCGGGAATCCGCTTGAGGTCAATCACGGCGCCGGGCAATATACTCCCCGCCCGGCTCATGGTGATGATCTCGCTCCCGCCGCCGTAATACAGAGCGGGACGGTCTTCTTTGTGATAGCGTTCGTGCGCGGCAACGGCCTCCGAAAGCGTCTCGGGCAGGCAATAGGCAAAATCGATGGGGATCATCTGCTTTTCTCCTGCTGCAGTCTCCACAGGCGCTCTGGGGTAAGCGGCAGCGTGCTGATATCAAGCTCCAATGCGGCGGCCAAGGCGTTTCCAAGCGCCGCCGGCATGCCGATGATGCCGTGCTCGGAATGTTTCCTCACGCCGTAGGGCGCGCCTTCTTCCGGCGTTTGCACGAACCCCACCCGGCAATCGGGCTCCTGGCCGATGTGCAGCAGCTTATAGGTCCTCAGCGTCGGCGTGGTGAGTATGCCCCGCCCGTCATAATCAAACGATTCCCTGCTGGCGAGGGAAATGCCCATCGTCATACCGCCCGCAACCATTGCGCGCATGGCTTCGGGATTGAGGGCGCAGCCGATATCCAGCACGCTCGTCGCCGACAGAATCCGGTAAGTGAGCTCGCGCGTATTCACCTCCACCTCCACGGCCTGTGCGCCGAGTGTCCAGGACGGGCCCGGCTGCCCCCTGCCCGAACCTTCCTCCAGCTCGCTCAGTCCTTTGAGCATGAATCCACCGCGCCCGAAAACCGGCTCGCCTATGGACCGGCCATCCTTTGCCCGGTAGCCCGCGAGGATATCCTTAAAGGCGATAAAGCGCTCCGGCTCCTTGCGCCAGTACACGCGGGAATGCGCCACTTCCACTTCGCCCTCCGGGCATTGGAATATGAGCGCTGCATTGCGCCTGCATTGGGCGATGATGTCGTCAGCCGCCCTTGTGACGGCGTTTCCCGCCATGTAGGCCGTCATGCTCGCAACGGTCTTCCAATGCTCGGGGCTGACGCGGGTGTCCACATCCATCGCGACGTGTACAAGACTTGCGTCGATCTTCAGCTTTTCGGCGAATATCTGCGCCAGCTGCGTCTGCCCGCCGGAGCCCATTTCCACGACCCCGGTGTTGAGATTGAAGCTGCCGTCCGGGTTGCAGGTGACGAGCGCGCCGGATATCGCGTTGGTGGGCGGGTTTTCGCTTTTCCAAAAGCAGGCGACGCCCTGGGCGCGCACAACGTTCTCGCCGACATTCTCGATGCGGCCGCCCTTCCATCCGGCAAGCGCGCGCAGTTCTTCGATGCACTTTGGAAGGTTTCCCGTATTGCTCATGGTGACGGGCACCTGCGTCGGCGTTTGGGCGCCCTCGCGGATGGCGTTTTTCAGGCGCAGCTCCAAGGGATCCATGCGAAGTTCGCGCGCGAGCGCGTCCATCGCGCGCTCGATGCAGAAGGTGAGCGAATCATGCCCGAAGCCGCGGAAGGAGGTCGCAAACGTATGGTTGGTGTAGACGCACATGGCCTCGCAAAAAAGATGCTCCACGGCGTAAGGGCCGGTGCAGTCCACGGCGATGGCCTTCGTCATATAGGGCGCGCTGTCCGCGTAAGTGCCGCAGTCCACCCAATAGCGCAGCTCGGCCGCGCGAAGCTTTCCGGTTTGGTCCGCCCCTAGCGTGACTTCGGCTTCCAGGCCGATTCTGCAGGGCGCGAAGGCCATGTCCTGCTCCCTGGGGATCGTGACCCGCACCGCCTCGCCGCCCGCCTTCAGGGATGCAAGGTAGGCGAGTATCTCAAGCAGAACCGGCGCTTTTCCGCCGAAGGCCCCGCCCAGGAAGGGCACGCGCACCCGGATGCTCCCCGCCTGAAGGCCAAACGCCTCGGCAAGCTGCGTCCTCACCGCGAAAGGGGATTGGGAGGATGTGACAATGCCCACGGTTCCGTCGGCCGCTATTTCAGCCTGCGCCGCGCGCACTTCCATTGCGATATGATCGGAAGGAGGCAGGCAGTAGCGCCGCGTAACCACCGCGGCGCACGCTTTCAGCTCGCTTTGCGCGTCGCCCTTGCGCACCTGGTAGCGGCTGCAGATGTTGGAGCGGGCGGACGGATAGACGTCGCGCATAACCCGTTTGTAGCAACAGGGGTCGTCGTGCACGAGAGGGGCGCCCTGGGACAGCGACTGCGTGGGATTGAGCGTGGCGGGAAGGGGTTCGTATTCCACGCGGATGCTCCGCGCCGCCAGTTCAGCCGCGGATTCCTCACGGGCCACCACCATCGCCACCGGCTCCCCCGCATACCGGACTTTTTCGCGCGCAAGCGCCGGCCTGTCCTGCAAGAGCGGCCCGAAAAGCAGATTGCAGTCCTGCCCGGTCAGCACCGCACGCACGCCCTCCGTCGCCCATGCCTTGGCTGCGTCAATGCCCAGTATCCGCGCGTGCGCATAGGGGCTGGTGAGCAGCCTTGCGTGCAAGACGCCCGCGGAAGGAAGATCGTCGGTATAGAGCGCTTTGCCCGTGACTTTCTCCCAGGCCTCTTTTCGAACGACGTTTTCGCCAATTGCAGTATTCACCATGCATCCTCTTATCTTTATTTTCCAATTGCTACATAGTCTGAACGTTTCACGGAAAAATAATCAAAAACAAAGGAGCATGAAAGATGAATCCATTTCAGGAAAAACCCGTTGCGGTGTTCGAGGGCATCATGGATTGGACGACGGTATATCCAAAGCCCTATTGCAAGCAGACGGTGGATCCCTATACCAAACTCAGAATCATCCTGATGAACGGCATCGAGGTGGAGGCGACGCTTTTCAAGCACCAGTTCCACCGGCATTGCGCAGATGATGACCTCAGGCGGGAAATCGCCCTTTCCCGGAGGGTGGAGCAGCTCCAGCAAAAGCACGTCAACTGGCTCAAGCCCATAGACGAAACGGTTCTGGAAACCACCATCGGCTACGAACACGTGGCGGTGGACCTTACGGCCTGGCTGGCGCGGAACGAGCCCGACGCCTATGTGAAGCAGGCGCTGGACTTCGCCCTGCTGGAGGATTTCGACCATCTTTACCGTTACGCCAACCTGCTTGATCTCGACGACCAGATACCGGCCGAACAGCTCGTTAAAAAATACGTGGAAATCACGCCCGGTCGCCCCACCATCGCCGAGTTCCGCCACCCGTTCGATTCGGTTAAGCAGCCTATCAGCTGCGCCGCAGCCGACATCCGCACCAAGCTCAATACGCTCATCATCACCGCGGGCGAGCAGCAGACCATGAATTTCTACATGAATCTGGGCAACACGTACCAAAACGACCTCGGGCGGCAATTGTATCTGGAAATCGGCATGATCGAGGAGCAGCATGTTTCCCATTACGGCTCGCTCCTCGACCCCAACGCCACATGGCTTGAGAGCCTGCTCCTGCACGAATATATGGAATGCTACCTGTATTATTCGTTCTATCAGGACGAGCAGGACGCCAACGTGAAATCCATCTGGGAGATGCACTGGCAGCAGGAAGTCGCCCACCTG
>JAEWMV010000140.1 GCA_023393045.1 Bacillota bacterium
ATGTCGTTCCACCGAGGTGATGAGGTGTCCTTCGCGTTTTTCCTCGACTTTCATGGAACGATTATAACATAATCCGGTTGAAATTGTACATTATCGCGTATTCTGATATAATGACGGCGGCCGGAGGTGAGGATATGCCAAAGTTCATATTGGTGCCGGATTCGTTTAAAGGCACGATGAGCTCCACGCAGGTGTGCGCGGCGATGGAGCGCGGTATCCGGCGCGTTTTGCCCGACGCGATCATCGATTCCCTTCCGGTTGCGGACGGCGGAGAAGGCAGTGTGGACGCGTTTCTTTCCGCAATAGGCGGCGAAAAGCGCGCCGTTGAGGTCTGCGGGCCTTTTTTTGACAAGATAGAATCCTATTACGGCGTGCTTTCGGACAAGGAGACCGCCGTCATCGAGATGGCGGCCTGTGCGGGGCTGCCGCTTGTATACAACAAAAAAGACCCCTCCCGCACGACCACCTACGGCGTGGGCGAATTGATGCTCCACGCCGCAAGCTCCGGCTGCAAGCAGCTCATCCTCTGCCTTGGCGGCAGCGCCACCAATGACGCGGGCTGCGGCGCGGCCGCGGCCGCCGGCATACGCTTCTACGATAAAAAAGGCAGGCAGTTCATCCCCGTGGGTGGCACGCTGAGCGACATCGTGTTCATCGACATGTCCGGCATCGCCCCTGCGCTTTCGGGCGTCAACATCGTGACGATGTGCGATGTGGACAATCCCCTCTACGGCGAGGCGGGTGCGGCCTATGTTTTCGGGCCGCAAAAGGGCGCGGACGAGCGCATGATACGCTTTCTTGACGACGGCCTGCGCAGCCTTGCGCGGGTCACCAAGGCGGAGGACATCGCGCGCATGGGCGGCTCCGGCGCGGCGGGCGGCATGGGTTTTGGTATGCGCGTGTTCTTCAACTCAAAGCTTCGCATGGGCATCGAAACGGTGCTGGATATCACGGGCTTTGACGGACTGCTTCGCGGCACGGACTATGTGTTCACCGGCGAAGGCCGCATCGACCCGCAGAGCATGCACGGCAAGGTGGTCATCGGCGTGGCGCGGCGGGCAAAAAACGCGGGCGTGCCGGTCATCGCCGTCGTGGGCGATATTGCAGACGGCATTGAGGAAGCGTATGAAATGGGCGTCACGGCGGTATTCAGCATCAACCGCGTACTGCTCGAACGCGAAGCCGCGCGTACGCGCGCCCAGCGCGACCTCGAGCTCACCGTTGCGGACATCGTGAGAATTCTCAGGCAATAACGACACAAATTTACATATTTTCCTAAAATGCCCTTGCTTCCGGCAGGAGTATTTAGTATATTGAGCTTAGCCGATCCATCGATAAATAGCATACAAATCTTTGATTATTTGAGGAGAAGCGCAATGAACGTGAAGTTGGAAGCATACCTGAAGGAAAAATGGGCGGACGAGCGGGAGGAGCGGGAGCTGCTTCTCATCAAATTAGGGCTTTACGAAAAGGTGTACGCCCCCGACAACGAGCCTTCGGACGAATATTATGACTTTGAGGGCGAAGGGGAAACCCGCAAGTGTTTCAAGCGCGTGCCCATCGAGGTGACGCCGGAGGAATACGCCGAGCTGCTCAAGTATAACCCCAAGCCCCTGCCGGAGAAGAAAAACCACTCGGCTTCGTTTATGACGGTGCTCGCGTGGATCAATTATATCCTCGGATTCCTCATCGGCCTTGGGCTGTTCTTTAGAGAAGACGGCTTTGTGGCCGGCTTTACGATATGGCTCTATGCTTTCATTGCGGGCTCCGTCATGCTGGCGCTCTCCGAGATGATTAAGCTCTTAAGCCGCGTCAACGACAAGATGGACAGAGTCATCAACGATTGATATCAAGTTGATCATAAAGCAAAAGTGCCGGGCGAAGTGCCCGGCGCTTTGCTTGGAAGGGCACTCGCTTTACGCCCCGCCCTTGTCGATTCTTTCGTTGATCTGCTTCACGCGCTTTTTCAGGCTGGAATACTGCGAAAGCCAAATCACCAGATAAATTGCGAAGAATATCGCAAAATACAGGAGCGCGCCCTTCGCGTTGTGCGGCATCCAGCGGGCGAAATACGCGACGGGGAACGTCGCCAGGGAGCAAACCACAAGATGCGTGAGGGTTTGGCGGAGGATGCTCCAATTCTCCTTCTCCCACACCAGCGACGCGCCCGCCCACGCCGCCCCGTAGAGGAGCGACAGAACGGCCTGCAATACGACCGCGTTTATTTCGGAGCCGCAATCCTCGATAAGCTCCGGCACGACGGCGTGATAGGCCCCGTCGTTTACGACGAGCGAAATAATGATTGTGATGGTCACGCTGATGGCAAGCCCCAAAGGAGCGCCAAGCAGGCAGCGAAGCAGCGCTTTTCTTTTCGTGCTCATGTCAATTCACCTCAAATTCCCAATACTTGCTTGATCCTGGCGACATACCGCCTTGAAACATAGGTCACTGTACCGTTTGACAAGCGCACGCAAATCGTCCCCGCCAGGCTTAAATCGAAGCCCTTCACCTTTTTTAAATTAATGATTTCGGCGTTCGATATCCGCACGAAGCGGCTTTTATCCAGCCTTTCCTCCAATTCGTAGAGCCTTGCGCGAAGAAGGTAGGCGCCGCCGTCCGTTTCGGCATAGATTTTGCCGCTCAATGAAAACACGCGGTAAATTTCCGCCTGATCCAGTACGACGGCCTGCTCGTTGAGAAATCCCAGCATAAGCTGGGGCGACGCTTCGGAAAGCC
>JAEWMV010000233.1 GCA_023393045.1 Bacillota bacterium
ACCACCGCGGCGAAATCCACGCCCGCGTGCAGCAGCAGCGCGAGGGGGTAGAGCCAAAACAGCCTTTTTTCCTTTGCCGCAAACCACACGAGCACGGAGAAGGAGAGGTGCAGCGCCACGGCGGCCAGCCGCTCCACGATGCCCGCAAGGTAGGTCGCGCTGGGTGTGGTCGCAAGCGTTTCAAACGCGGCCGTCATCTGCGCGAGCGCGGCGTTGCCCTGCAGCGCTAAGAGCATCTCATCCGCCATGCCCGCGTTGAGTTTTACGGATAGGACGATGTTTGTGATCATGCCGATGCAGAGGATATAGAACACCTCCACGCCGCCGTGCCCCGCGCCGTACATGAGCGCGTTTTCATTTTTGCCGCGCTTCTTTTTGAGCACGGTCCTGAAGGCGAGATAGCGCCCCGTTTCCTCAAACAGGCCCGCCATCAGGCCGCCGTAGAGGCCGTAGAGCCACATGTTCGTCCTAATTTTTTCGCCCGCGTCCGAGAAGAGGATCAGTTGGTGGGCAAGCGCTTCGAGCATGAGCGCAAATACGACGAACACCGCGCAGCCGATGAAGAATGCGCCGACGTCAGCCTTATACCTTTTGCGTAGAAAGAGAAAGAGCAGCACGGGCAGCGCAAGGCCGAAGAGGGCGGATACGCCCATAAAGACAATGGATAATTGCGGAACCTGATAGTCCATAATTTCTCCTTTCCTGTGCGGGGATGGCGCGGGATGCGCCGGGAACGATTTGCGGCTGTTATTACTATCTTATACTGAAACGGCTGATATTTCCATGTTTTCCGGCAAATGTATTTTGTCGTTTTATCTTTAAAACATAACGGCATATCGCTCGTTCGGGCGGCGCGCCGCCCGAACGAGCGCGAAAGTCGATTATGGCTTTTCCTCGCCTTCCTTGACGACCACCGCATTGTTCTCTACATGGCGCTTCCCCATCAGGTGGCGCGCCTTGCGGTTGGCGACGGTATCGAACACGATGGAAAAGTCATAGTCGTCCGGATAAAGCTCCGCCGCGGGGATGTACAGCTTAATCCGCTTGTGCGGAACAAGCTTCTTTTCCCTTTTGATTTGCACGCCGACCTCGCCCATTTCATTCGCGGCGGCGTACACGAGGCCGATTTCCTTCTGGGGGTACACCATCACGCTGTCCCCGATTTGAAAACGCTGCGCGCGGGTGGAAACCTGCTTCTCCGGTTCGTCTTTGATGAGGACGGACGCGCCCCTGTGCTCCGGCGGCGCGCCGGACTCAAAAAAGAAATCCACAGGCTCCGCCGCGGCGCGCCCGCCGCCGTAGGCCGCGCGGCCCGCGTTGCGCAGTATGCGCTCCGGCATGCCCAGGCGCTCCGCGATATAGAGCGCGCAGCTCTCCCCCGCCTCGCCCATCTCCAGGCGGTACAGGGGCTTGAGGTTCTGCCTGTCAAAGGCCATGCGCGCATTTCTGAGCCCCTCGCGCTCCTGCGCGAATTCTTTGACCTCGGGGTAATGCGTCGTCGCCACGAACAGGCAGCCGCGCAGCCGGAGTTCCTCCAGAATGGCCACGGCGAGGCCCATCCCCTCCGCGGGGTCGGTGCCCGAGCCGAGCTCGTCGAGCAGCACGAGGGAATCCTCCGTCGCCATGCCGAGGATCTCGATGATGTTTTTCATGTGCGAGGAAAAGGTGGAGAGGTTTTCCGCAATGCTCTGCCCGTCCCCGATGTCGCACAGGACCAGGTCGCGCAGCGGAAAAACGCTGTTCTCGTCCGCAGGCACGTGAAGGCCGCTTTGCGCCATTAGGGAAAGAAGCCCCACGGTCTTGAGGGCCACGGTTTTGCCCCCCGTGTTGGGCCCCGTGATGACGATGCCCCGCGTGTTATTGTCCATGCCCAGCGCGAAGTCGAGCGGAACGGCGCTTTCCCCCTCGAGCAGCGGATGCCTGCCATTATGGATGGCGATCTCCCGTCCGGCTGTGAGCATGACGGGGGACGCCTTCATCTTCAGGCTCAGCGCCGCCCTCGCGAAGAGGAAATCCAGTATCTCCATCGCCTCGATGTTGCGCCTGATCTGCCCCAGCGCATCGGCGACCAGCGCGGTGAGCGTATAGAGCACGCGCCTGACCTCGGCGTCCTCCTCAATTTCGAGGGCGGCCAGCTCCTGCTGCAGCCTGACTACGGAATTCGGTTCGATGAACACGGTCCCGCCTGTGTTGGATATTTCAATCACAGCCCCCGGCACGTCGTTCTTATGCTCGCGCTTGACGGGCAGCGTGTAGTGGCTGCCGCGCATGGCCACAAAGCTGTCCGAAAACCACGCCTTGTTTTTGCTCAAAAGCGCGTTGAGCTTGGCCTTGATCTGCTCGGCGGCGCTTTGCATCTTTCTCCTTATGTCGCTAAGAGCGCCGGAAGCGCGGTCGTCCACCTGCGCGTTTCGGATGCAGCGCTCTATCTCAGCCTGAAGCTCCGGCATATCCGACAGCGCGCCGCCGTAGAAGGCGATTTCGCTGCCCGTCGACTCTGCGCGCCTGAGGTACTGTTTGAGCCGCCTCGAGGTGGCGATGAACTGCGCAAAGCGCTCAAGCTGCTCGGGCAGGAGCATATCCCCCGCCTCGATGAGTACGATGAGCCTGTCGATCTCCGCCATCGCGGCAAGCGGCGGCGTGCCCGCAGCCTCCACGATGCGCCTTGCCTGCGTGGTTTCCTCGATGCGGCGCTTCGCCTCCCTTTCGTTGAGGCTGGGCGAAAGGGCAAGGCATTTCTCCTTTGCCTTCTCGCATTGGGCGAGGTCGCAAAGCATCCGCAGTATCAAATCGTATTCCAAAGCATGGTTCCAATCCATGGTCATTTCTTCCCTTTCCTGTTTTGCTCAAATTTTGTTCAATATAAAATGCCCGCGCAAAACACGCCGCACCTTCCGGTGCAATGCGCTTCCCCGCGGGCATCAAAAAGCGCGGCCGCAGCCGTGCTCCTCAAGCATGGGTATATGAAGCAGTCTTTCAGGCGTGTCCCTCAAGGAAAGCCAAGCCGCGCACAGCGCAAGCTGAAGCCTCCCTCGCAAACGTATTTAGTTGGGGCTCACCATGACCAATAAGACCGACATCAACATACCGCCTTATTTATTTCTCGCCTCAGTATACCAAATCGCGGCGATATGTCAAGCGCCATTCAAAAAAATCCGGGGGCGGCGGCATTTTTCTTTCCAGAAAGATCTCCCTGCGGCGCATCTGTATATATTCCGAAAAAGGGGTTGCATATTTATACATACAGCAGTATAATTATCCCCGTTATCATAATTTGGAGGCATAAACATGGCAAAGGAAAAAATCGCGCTGGCCTATTC
>JAEWMV010000236.1 GCA_023393045.1 Bacillota bacterium
CGGCGGCGGTGTGCGGGATGTCGAGGTGCGCGTGGTGGAATCGAAGGCGGGCGACATGCTCGTCGTCCACCTGCTTGTGGACACGCTCGACGCCATGGGCGCAAACGCCGTCAACACCATGGCGGAAACCGTCGCCCCCTTCCTTGAGAGCATCACGGGCGGCAAGGCCTATCTTCGCATCCTCTCCAACCTCGCCGTGCACCGCCTCGCCCGCGCGCGCGTCGCCATCTCCAAGGAAGCGCTCGGCGGGGAGGACGTTGTGGACGGCGTCATCAAGGCCTACGAGTTCGCGGCGGCGGACCCCTTCCGCGCGGCGACCCACAACAAGGGCATCATGAATGGCATCATCTCCGCCATCGTCGCCACGGGCAACGACACGCGCGCCTTAGAGTCCGGCGCGCACGCCTACGCTTCGATCTCCGGCCAGTACAGCCCGCTTTCCCGCTGGGAAAAGGACGCGGAGGGTAATCTCGCAGGTTCGCTTGAAATGCCCATGGCCGTGGGCCTCGTGGGTGGGGCAACCAAGGTGCATCCCGCGGCGAAGATCGCGGTGAAGATACTGGGTGTTTCAAACGTACGGGAAATGGCGGAAGCCTTTGCGGCGCTAGGCCTCGCGCAAAACCTCGCGGCGCTTCGCGCGCTTGCGACAGAGGGCATACAGCGCGGCCACATGTCCCTGCACGCACGCAACATCGTATCGACTTTGGGCGTCACGGGGGAGGCGGCGGAGCGCATCGTCAAGCGCATGATCGAGGACAAAAACATCAACCTCGAGTACGCAAAGCAGCTCATGAACGAATCCGGCACTTCGAAATAAGGCGCGAAGAAAGGAGCGGCAACATGGCCCTGACACTTACTAAAAGAGAACAGGCAATTTTAGACGGCAAAGAGGGGCAGGCGCGGCAGTTTGCGATGGAAATCGTCACCAAGGTGGCGGAGGGTTCCGGCGCAAAGCGCCTCATCCCGATAAACAGCGTGCACCTCGTGCTGCACGCCTACAAGAGCGCGTTTGACGCGGGCGTGATCGCCGCCGAGAAAATCGCCGACATGGGCGCGAAATTCTCCGTGCCCACCACCATTGACCCTTACGGCATGGACGCGGAGGACTGGCGCGGCGCGAAAACGCCGGAAGACTACGCCGTCATGCAAAAGCGGCTGGAAGCGGCGGTGATGCGCATCGGCGTCATACCCGTGTGGACGTGCACGCCCTATTACGGCTTCAACATGCCCCGCTTCGGTGAAAACGTGGCGTGGAGCGAGTCGAGCGCGGTGGCTTTTGTCAACACGGTACTCGGCGCCCGCACGAACAGGCAAAGCGCCATCGTGGACATCTGCTGCGGCATACTGGGCCTTGCGCCCGAGGTCGGGCTTCACCTTACGGAAAATAGAAGTGGCGACGTGCTCGTAAAGCTCCATATCGACCGCCCGCTTTACGATTGGGAATATCCCGCGCTGGGCTTTTACCTCGGCAGGCTTTTGGGCAACCGCATCGGCGTGGTGGACGGCATGCAGGGCGGACCGAGGACCGAGGACATGAAATCCATGTGCGCGGCGGCGGCGGCCTCCGGCTCCGTAGCGCTGCTGCATGTGGTGGGCGTCACGCCCGAGGCGGCGAGCGTGGAGGCGGCCTTCGGCGGCAAGCCCGCGGCACAGACGGTGGACGTATACGAAAAGGATATGCTCGACACCCGCGAGAGGATGAATACCCACAAGGGCAGCGACGTGGACATCGTGGCCCTCGGCTGCCCGCATTACACCATCAACGAGATCATCAAGGTGCGCGATCTGCTCGCGGGCCGCAAGGTCAACCCCAACGTGGCCTTTTGGATATACGCCAACTCCGCCGCCATCGCCATGGCCGAGAAGATGGGCGTGCGTCGTGAATTGGAGGACGCGGGCGTCACCTTCCGCGCGGAGACCTGCATGATCATTTCCCCCATACGCGAGTGGGGCTTCAAGGTCATGATGACGGATTCGGGCAAATGCGTGCACTACGGGCCGATGGAGTGCGGCACGCAGATGCGCTTTGGCGGCACGGCGGAGTGTGTGGAAACCGCCGTCGCGGGCCGCGTGGTCGAGTGAGAGGAGGGCTTTTCTATGGCAAAATACAAGGGGCGTACCGTTGTTGAAGGCGGCGTGGTCGAAGGCGAGGCGCTGGTATCCGCGATGCCCTTCGGCTTTTTCGGCGGCGTGGACCCGGGCACGGGCATCGTCATCGACCGCTGGCACGATCTGTATGAAAAGAACATGAAGGGCAAGATTCTGGTCTATCCCGAGGGGCGCGGCTCCACGGTGGGCGCGGCCGTCATGCTTGAGCTTGTCAGGACGGGCTGCGCGCCCGCGGCGATACTCTTCAACGACAGCGAGATTATCACCGTCACGGGCGGCGTGCTCGCTAAGAAATTTTACGATAAGGACCTTCCTATGCTCGACCGCTTTGACTGCGACATCACCGGGGAGATCAAAACGGGCGATCGCCTGCGCGTGGATCCGGCCGAAGGCACGGTTGAGATTCTCTCCCCGGCGCAGTAAAATAGGGAGGATGGCCAAGCGCGCCCCCAACCTTTCGGGCGCGCGGGCAGAACGGAGGGAGTAGGATGAAAAAGGAAAATTACGCGCTGATTGAAAAACTCAGGCACGAGCTGCACGAGCATCCGGAGCTTTCCAACCAGGAAGTATGGACGAAGGCGCGCCTGATGGCGTTTCTCAGGGAGCATACCGACCTTGAGCTGCATGATGGCGGCAAGTGGTTTTTCGCGGTGCGCCGCGTCGGGGAGGGTAAGAAGAACATCGCCTTCCGCGCGGATTTCGACGCGCTGCCCATCGACGATTTGTGCGACCTGCCCTATCGCTCGAAAATCCCCCACGTCTCCCACAAATGCGGGCACGACGGGCACGCCGCAGCACTCTGCGGCCTCGCGCTCGAGCTGATGGAGACGGACGCGGATAAAAACGTGTTCCTCATCTTCCAGCACGCCGAGGAAACGGGCGACGGCGCGTGGGAAGCGCGCGACTTCGTGCCGGAAAATAAAATAGACGAAATTTTTGCCTATCACAACCTCACGGGCTGGCCGCTTGGCACCATCGCGATAAGCTACGGCACCAGCAATTATGCTTCCGAGGGCATGATCATCGACATGACGGGCACGCCCACGCACGCGAGTATGCCCGAAAACGGCAAGAATCCCGCGTATGCGCTCGCGGAAGTCGTCGCCGCGCTGCCCGCTATGGCTGACCCCAAGCTCTATACCGGCAAGGTATTTTGCACCGTGATTCAGCTCGACGTGGGCGAGCGCGCCTTCGGCACCGCCGCGAGCCGCGGCAAGCTGCTGCTCACCATACGCGCGGAGCATGAGGCGGAGCTTGACATGCTGCAAAAGCGCATTGAGGAAAAATGCAACGCGCTCGCCAAAGCGCAGGAGCTTGCCGTCGCCTTCTCCTTTGAGGACGCTTTCCCGGCCACGGTCAACCACGACGCGCCCGTTGACAAAGTGTTCGCCGCCGCAAAGGCGTTGGGCTATAAGTCGGAACGCCTGCCATCCTTCCGTGCCTCGGAGGATTTCGGCCACTTCCTCAAGCTCGCGCCCGGCGCGCTCTTCTTTATCGGCGGCGGGGAGGATAAGCCCCCGTTCCACACCTCGTATTATGATTTCACGGACGAGGTCATGGAGTACGCCGTGGAGATGTTCAAAGAGCTTATTCGCATGTGACGCGCATAGCAACTAACAGAGTAAAACAGGCTCTCCGTCAATAGTTGGGGTAGAGAGAAAATAGACTAAGATCAGCGGGCTGATTGCGGGAGAGCGATCAGCCCGCATTGTCGTTGACGGTGGCGAGGATGCGGGCGCGGAAATTGCGGAAGTTG
>JAEWMV010000240.1 GCA_023393045.1 Bacillota bacterium
GCGCCGCCCAGGGTGACCTGAACGGGCGTGGGAGAGCTGTCGGCGTAGCCCGGCAGCGTGGAAGGGATCACCATGAACTCCTTGCGCGTGCTGGATTTGGATTTGATGACATCCAGCGTTTCGCTCACCCTGTCGGCCTCCACGCCTATCATGAGCGTGGTGTTGCCGCCGTGCAGGAAGCCCCCCGTGCTCGATATGCGCGTTACGCTGATGTTCTGCTGCACCAGCGCCTTGATGAGCTTCTTGGAATCGTCGTTCTGGACGATTGCAAAAATCAGCTTCATCGCCGTCACCCCTTTCTCATATAGTCAGTTCAATAGCAAACTCGTCAGTTCCGCGACGCCGGAGACCGTATGGGTCGGCGCGCACGAGGCGATCTCCGCACTGCTTCCGTACCCGTAGGTGACGCCCACGGAGGGTATGCCCGCCGTTTTCGCCGCGATTAGGTCAAAATGCCTGTCGCCCACCATCACGGTTTCGGGCTTGCGGGCGTTCAAATCCTCTATCGCCCGCAGCAGCAGCGGCAGCTTTTCGGCGCTGCCGCCCGGTTCACCGCCGCGCACGTAGTCGATGAAGGGCACGAGGCCGAAGCGCTCGAGGTGCGCTTTCGCCGTCGGAGTGACTTTGGAAGTCACCACTCCGACCAGCGCGCCCGCGCGCTTGAGGGCGTCGAGCATCCCGGGCACGCCGGGGTATGGCTTGATGAGATCCATCCCCACGGTTTTGGCTGTTTCGTGATAACGTTGTCTCGCCTCGCTCACGCGGCTTTCGGGTACCTGAAGAATATCGCGGAAGCTGTCCGCGAGGGGAGGCCCTATCATGTTGATCATGACGTCTTGCGGGGGCTCGGGCAGCCCCATATCATGCAGCACGGCGCGCGCCGCCGCGAGGATTCCCGGGCCGGATTCGATGAGCGTGCCGTCAAGATCGAATAAAACAGTCGTATACAGCAAATGAGCTTCCTTGCTCCAGAATATGTTGGTTATTAAGTATTATACCCCAGGCGCGCGTTTCCCGCAAGAATAACGCTCAATCCGGCGCGCCTTTTGCGGCGGCTTCCCGGATGCGCCGCGCCATTTCCCCGCTCGGGGTGAAGCGTGCGGCGTAAAGCTTGTCCTTCCTGCGGTAAATGAGCGTGTGGCATTTGCGCGCCCGCGCCGTGGCAAGCCGGTCCAGCCTGAAGGCGCCGATTTTCTCTATATAGGCTTCGCCCGGCTCCAGAAGCGCCACCAGCTCCCCCGGCTTAACCTCTTCGATGAGCTTGCCCTTGCTGCCGACCATCCGCTCGAAGAGCACGGTGCCCTCCGCCCACGGATACTGCTTTTGCTCGCCGAAAATGTTTTCCTCCCCCTCGGCCGGCTGATGATAGACGATGGAATAGCGGTAATCGCACAGGCGCTTGGCGTAAAAGAGATAGCACATAACGATCAGGCCGATGAAGAGCAGCCCTTGCACGATGCTGTTCCACGGGGACGGGAGGGCGGCGAAAAAGTCCAGTATCCGCCGGATGAACACGATGATTACGACGAGCAGCACAAGATAGATGAAATCCAGCTTGGAATCATCCTTCCTGCCGCCCGTTCTTTCCTGAAGCATAGGTTACCTCGTGATGCTTTGATACGCCTATAGTACCATCGCGGCATGCGGGTGTCAAACCACTTATTGTTGAAGCGGCTCTCCCCTTTATGTATAATAATAACAGTATGGCCGCGCGCAAGACGGCGGCACATTTATAAGGGGGTATCACATGCGTTATTCCATCGAAGGCGGAGCTTTGCCCGTCGTACTCATCCAGCTCAACCCGGGCGAGGCGCTCATCAGCGAAGCCGGCGGGCGCACATGGTCGCGCGGCGCGGTTTTGAGCGAGGCGACCAGCGAGGGCGGCGCGGGCAAGGCGCTCGGCCGCATGTTCATGGGCGAAAGCCTGTTTTTGAGCAAGTACACGGCGCAGGGGCCTGCCGAAGTCGCCTTTGCGTCCAGCTTCCCCGGCCGCATCGTGGCGCGCCAGCTCGCCCCGGGCGAAAGCGTCATCTGCCAGAAAAAATCCTTCCTTTGCGGCACATACGGCGTACAGCTCGCCGTCCACTTCAACAAGAAGGTCGGCGCGGGCCTCTTTGGCGGCGAGGGCTTCATCATGCAACGCGTGACTGGCCCCGGCCTCGTGTTCTTCGAGCTGGACGGCCACACCGTGGATTACGATTTGCAGCCCGGCGAGCAGATCGTGTGCGACACGGGCGTGCTCGCCATGATGGACATGACCTGCACGATGGACGTGCAGATGGTGAAGGGCTTCAAGAACGTGCTCTTCGGCGGCGAGGGTCTCATCGACACCGTCGTCACCGGCCCCGGCAAGGTCACGCTCCAATCCATGACCATCGCGCAGCTTGCCAAGCAGATGATCCCGTACCTGCCCAGCAAGAACTAAGTTCAGCTGAAGCAAAGGGCCGCCCCGGAAGGGGCGGCCCTTTTAGTCCTCCGGCAAAAGCGCGTCCATCCACGCGGCGACGAGCCTGTCAAGCGTAAACGCGGCGTTTGCGGGACTGGTGGAGGGCAAAAGTTCGGCTTCGATATGGGTTGCGGGATACACATGCTTCATGTAGAGCGCATGCGCCGTTTTTCCGTTCGCAAGCACGCGCGTTATGCCCGTTTTACGCAGGAGGGCGGGAATATCGTTGGGTACGGCGTTTTTTATGGAAGCGTCGGACGAACCCTTGATCTCGCAGCTTTGCAGCACGTCCCAAAGCGCTATGTTGTGTTTGAGCAGAAGCGCGCGCTTGTCTCCAATACTTGCGGGGAGCGATTCTCCATAGATTGCGGCGAGCACGCGCCAGAACCTGTTTTGCGGATGGCCGTAATAGAACCCGTTTTGGCGCGATTTTACGGAGGGGAAGGTGCCCAGCACCAAAACGCGCGAGACTTCGCCGCACACGGGGGCAAAGGGGTGGATGAGGCTGTTTTCTCTGTTTCCCATACGGGGATTATAGCACGCCGCAGTACTCCCCGTAAGGGCGGCCGCGTTTTTGCCCGCCCCGCACGATTTACACGCCGCGCGAACTGTGATATGCTCACTTTAATTCATAACCCACCTGCAATCATACCGGCGGAGGATTCATTGTTTTGGAAGAGACGCGCTGCAATCTTAACGAGTTGGAAAAGGACGAAATCATCCGGCGCTATAACGGGAAGGCGAACCTTCTCTACCGCTTCGTGATGCTCTACGGCGACTATACGGCCGAAGCCAAGGATTACGGCACGGGCGAGCTTGCCACCATGGTGGAGGTGCACACGCTGGGCGCCATCGAGGAGAGGCCGGGCGTGAACGCAAGCGAGCTTGCGCTGATGTGGAACCGGACCAAGGGCGCCATTTCCCAGACCCTCACCAAGCTTGAAAAGAAGGGCTATATCACGCGGGCCAAGCAGGAGGGCAACGCCAAGACCGTGATGCTCCACCCCACCGAAAAGGGCGCGCGGCTCTCGCAGGCGCACAAGCTCTACGATTCCGTGGAGATCGCCAATACCATAGAGGAACTGAAGCGAAAAGGCTGCAGCGAAAGGGACATCGAAACGTTCTTCCGCGTGGTGAGCAAGTACGCGGAAATATTGGAATAACCCAACCGGTCATACGCAAAGGGGGCGAACGCGCGTTCGTCCCCTCTTTCTATTCGCCCTATCGTTCTGTCAATACCCGATTGCCGCGGCGAGCAGCAAAAAGCCCATGCTCAGGACCAGGAGCATCAATTGGAAAAGCGCTGTGCGCTTGAACCACGCGCCGTAGCTGATATCCGCGATGGAAAGACCCACGAGCGTGACGGCGTTTGTCGGGTAGAACACGTTGGTAAAACCGTCCCCGAGGCAGAAGGCGAAGATCGCAAGCTCACGGCTGATACCAATCATATCGCAGATGGGCATGATGATGGGGATGACGAGCAATATCTTTGCGCTTGCACTGCCGATGAAGAACTCGATCAAAAGCACGATGGCGTAGATGAGCAGCACGCCCATGTAGGGCGACACGCCCGAAAGGCCGCTCAAAAGCGCGTACATAATGGTGTCGAGTATGTTGCCCTGGCTGGCGATGAACTTCACGCTGCCCGCGCAAAGCAGCATCAGTATGCCCGGGCTCATGCCCATGACGCCCGCGCCGAAGGATTTGAGCGTTGCCTTCATGCTGCCGGTGACGATTGTGCCGCAGATGAGCGTGCCCACGAGGAAGCCCACGCCGATGACGGGCAGGGATAAACCGGAGAACGCCTCGATGTTGGAGAGCGCGGCGGCGACGACCATCACGATGATGATGGTGACGAAAAATACGCAATAGACCTTGAAGACCTTACGCTCCTGCGCGCTTTCCTGCCCCGTCGTCTCAAACTCGCCCGCGTCCGCAAGCGCGGCGGTTCCCCTTTTTGCCTCATACCGCTTTGCGTTATAGATGACGAAAAGCGCGAGCAGCGCCCAGAGGATACCAAAGACGATGAGGCGATACCAGATGCCGGTGAGCATGTTCGCCCCGCCGATGCGCGAGGCAAGGCCGATCGTGAACGGGTCGAGCAAGGGCACCGCGAAGCCCACGCCCGCGGCGAGCAGGCACATGGAAAGCCCCGTGAGATTATCCCACTTCATGCTGCGCGCGAGCATCAAGATGAGCGGCACGAGCACGAGCATTTCTTCAAACGTGCCGAACATCGCGGCCATCACCATGAAAAAGAGCGTGACCGCCCAGATGAGCGCGTATTTCTTTTCCCCAAAGCGGCGGATGAGCCGCACCACGATGGCCTTGATGCCGCCCGTGTTCTCGATGATGGAAAAGCTGCCCGCAAGCACGAGGAGCACCACGGCGATGAGTATGATGTTCGTCCCATCCCCGCTCGCGAGCACCTCGAAGGGCGCCGTAAACCAGCGCCAGACGGGATAGCCGCCCTCCCCCTCAATTGCCGCGTAGCTGCCGGGCACGATCTGCTCCAGGCCGTCCACCGTCACGCGCTCGTAGCGGCCGTGGGGGACGACGTAGGTCAATATGCCGATGACGACCATGAGCGCTATGAGTATCGCCATCACGCTCACAAAGGACTTTGCTGAAATGGAAAGGCTGCCCTTTTTCTTTGCGGTTTGTTCCATGTGAGCCTCCGGGGATATAAAAGATGTGGAAAGGATGGTTTATTATAGCATGGGGTGGGAAGAGATGGAAAGGTGTGACGGGATAAAGCGCGATAGTGATAAAGGCAACGTTATGCAGTTTTGAAGCAATGGATGTAATTTTACGACATAATAATCGGCAAAAAACTTGATGTTTTGTACATTACGTGGTAATATTATAGTAAATTATGCCAGATCATGTACTGCTACACTGTTTGGTGAGAATTGTGAGGGTGAAATTTATGGATCAGGAAAAAAGAGTATTAGATTATCTGATGGCGCACCCGCAATCCAATCATCGTCAGGTTGCAAAATGCCTTGATATCCCAGATAATGAAGCATTCCGGCTAATTAGCGGACTTCAATCTAAAGGAATGATAAAACTAGATGTCGCGCCTCTTGACAAAGATGTCAATCTGGATTGCAGCTGTTATTACTCCGCGAGAGTGATTAAGACGAAATAGAGAGCCTTTTAATAAAAATTAATTTTGGTCTTGATTTAAAACAAATTAAAGTGAGCGAGGCATATCGCGCCAAGCCCATAGCGATTTTTGACGATGTAGTTTCATTATTATAAGATGAGAAATGAGGATGTGGCGGTAATGTTACGGATAACAAAGGACAATGTAAATAATGCCCACGAGAAATATATCCGTGGTCACTACGCTAAGGCGGAAAGACTTCTAGCAGACATCCTAGATAACCCGCAATTCAAGAAAAATACCGATGAACGAATAGTCGCTCTAAAAATTGGATTGATAGATAGATACACTATATTCCACAAACCTTAACAAGGGGCAATCGACGACTTCGTTACCTGATTTGGCACGTGCAATCGCAAGACCAGAATTGAAATTCGACGATAAGATTTTAAGAGGTGATATTTCAGTTGTATCTGATATTTTGAAGGGCGCAAGAAATAATTTCAGTTTTGTTTCAAAGTATTGCAAAATACACGAATACTATCTTTCTGACACTGATGCGTTTACGATATATGACAATGTCGTTTCAAAAAATCTATTCAAGTTCCTGCCAGCATACGATGGTGTGACTCTATACGAATACACTCCGCACAACAAGTGTTTCAACAAAAGGGACTATGGCCTGTGGTGTAAATATGTAAATGAAGTAATCCAAATCAACGATTTACAAGACGTACCAAAGATAAGACGCAAACTCGATTGGTACATTTGGGGGGAATTTAACCAGAAACCCGGGCCTATAGCGAGTTGATAATCTGTCGAATGTGAAAGAATAACAGTTGAAGCGCCACCCGCTATTGATAATTCTGAGGGTTCTGTGTAAAAAGGACTACCTATTGGTCAGAAAGCCTTAGCAATTAGTGGCTGATTTAGATCGGGGTGACACATTTCGCCCGGCGCGGCCACATACATCGCTCCCAACGTTAAGCAGGCCCCACCTAAATCATTGACATTTCCCCTCCCATAACATAAAATACGGTAAGGCTGTGAAACGGAACAGTAGGCCAACGCGTTTTTAAGAGAGCCGCCGCATGGTGCGAGGCGGCAAACGGCGCGGCCGAAGCTCGCCGCGGAGCCGCCGCGAGGCAATGCGCGGCGCATCCCTGCGTTACGGGGGGCTTGAGCGGGCGCTTTGCGCCAACAGGAGTGGTACCGCGGATACGATCCGTCTCCCCTATACGGGAGGCGGCTTTATTATTTTTATATGAAGCGCAAGCGGCCGGAGCAGGCCGCGGGAGGTATGCATGCAAGAGCGATACGAACACGACCCCATCGAATTGAAATGGCAGAAAAAATGGGAAGAAGCCCGCTGCTTCGAGGCGAGGGAAAATTCGGCTAAGCCCAAGTTCTACGGCCTGATCGAATTCCCCTACCCCTCCGGGCAGGGCCTGCACGTGGGCCATCCGCGCCCGTTCACGGCGATGGACGTCATCAGCCGCAAGCGCAGGCTCGAAGGCTACAACGTGCTTTTCCCCATAGGCTACGACGCGTTCGGCCTGCCCACGGAGAACTATGCGATTAAGACGGGCATCCACCCTTCCGTCGTCACGGCAGAAAATATCGTGCGTTTTCGCAATCAGTTGAAGCGCCTTGGCTATACCTTCGACTGGACGCGCGAGGTGAACACCTCCGACCCTTACTATTACAAGTGGACGCAATGGATATTCCTAAAGCTCTTTGAGAAGGGGCTCGCCTACAAGGCGGAAATCCCCATCAACTTCTGCACCTCCTGCAAGGTGGGCCTCGCCAACGAGGAGGTCGTGGAGGGTCATTGCGAGCGCTGCGGCGGCGAGGTCGTGCAAATGGTGAGGAGCCAGTGGATGCTCAAAATCACCGCCTACGCCCAAAGGCTCATTGACGATCTCGACACGGTGGACTACATCGAGCGCGTGAAGATACAGCAGAAGAACTGGATTGGCAGGAGCGAGGGCGCGGAGGTGGATTTTGCCATAGCGGGCGAAGCGGATAAGCTGCGCGTATTCACCACGCGGCCTGATACGCTCTTCGGCGCGACGTACATGGTATTGAGCCCCGAGCATCCCTATGTGGAAAAATACAAAGCGCGCATTCGCAATTGGGACGCGGTCACCGCCTACCGCCAGGAGGCGGCGCGCAAGAGCGAGTTTGAGCGCACGGAGCTCGTCAAGGATAAAACGGGCGTGCCGCTCGAAGGGTTTGACGCAATCAACCCCGTTACGGGGAAGAACATCCCCATCTGGATATCCGACTATGTTTTGATGAACTACGGCACGGGCGCCATCATGGCGGTGCCCGCACACGATACGCGCGACTATGAATTTGCCAAAACCTTCAACCTGCTCATCGTGGAGGTGGTCTCGGGCGGCGACATCACAAAGGAAGCGTATACCGCCTGCGAGCGCGGCGTGATGGTCAATTCCGGCTTCCTCAACGGCATGGAGGTGGAAAAGGCGAAGAAAGCCATCACCGATTACCTCATTGAAAAGGGCATCGGGGAGCGCAAGGTTAACTACAAGCTGCGGGATTGGGTATTTGCCCGCCAGCGTTACTGGGGCGAGCCCATCCCCTTGGTCAAGTGCGAGCATTGCGGCTGGGTGCCCCTGCCCGAGAGCGAACTGCCGCTCGAGCTGCCCATGCTCGAGGACTTCTCCCCCACGGACGACGGCAGCTCCTGCCTCGCCCGCGCGAAGGACTGGCTCCACACTACCTGCCCCAAGTGCGGCGGCCCCGCCGTGCGCGAAGCGGACACCATGCCCAACTGGGCGGGTTCAAGCTGGTATTTCCTGCGCTATGCGGACCCCCACAACGACCATGCGCTCGCCGATCGCGAGAAGCTTGATTACTGGACGCCCGTGGACTGGTACAACGGCGGCATGGAGCACACCACGCTGCACCTGCTCTACTCCCGCTTCTGGCACAAGTTCCTCTACGACATCGGCGTGGCCCCCACGAGTGAACCGTACAGGAAGCGCACGAGCCACGGCATGGTGCTGGGCGAAAACGGCGACAAAATGAGCAAATCCCGCGGCAACGTCGTCAATCCCGACGACTATATCCGGGAATACGGCGCGGACGCCTTCCGCATGTACATCATGTTCATGGGTGCTTTCGACCAGCCCATCCCCTGGAACTCGCAGGGCACCAAGGGCTGCCGCCGCTTCCTCGAGCGCGTGTGGAGGCTGCAGGACATGATGAGCGGCGAGGCGTGCGTGCGCGATTCCCTCAAAGCCTCCCTGCACGGCTGCATCAAGAAGGTGGGCGAGGACGTAGAGCGCATGAAGTTCAACACCGCCATCGCGGCGCTGATGAGCTTTGTCAACGACGTGTATGCCGTAGGCTCCATCACGCGGGAGGAGCTGCGCGCCATGCTCATACTGCTTTCCCCCTTCGCGCCGCACATCGCGGAGGAAATCAACGAGGCGCTGGCGCTGGGCGGCCCGCTCTATGAGGCGCAATGGCCCGCTTATGACGAGAGCGCGCTCATCGAAAGCACGGTGGAGCTGGGCGTGCAGATAAACGGCAAGCTGCGCGCGCGCGTGAGCGTACCCGCTGATATGCCAAATGACGAGGTGGAGAAGGTGGTGCTCGCGAACCCCGAGGTCGCCCCCTTCCTCGAGGGGAAGACCGTGAGGAAAGTCATTGTCGTAAAAAACATCGTCAACATCGTCATCGCGTGATTGACGGGACAATTGATAATAACTGCATGAAAAACGCCCGCGCAAGCGGGCGTTTCCTCAATGGTGATTCATTTAAATTCAATTTCAGTAGCTGAACGTATTCTCCCCCACGCTGATGCGCGCCGGATTTTCCTCGCCCGGCAGTTTCTTCCTTATCTCAATAAGGTTGAGCACATCGTAGCCGCGCTTGGCGAGGAAGGCAATAATCACATCGTTGTTCGGGTGGACGTAGTTATACACCGTTTTCTCCCCGAAGCTTTCGGCAAGCTTTTCCGCCTCGTCGTACAGGCGCGAGGCGACGCCCCGCCGCCTGAAAGCGGGCTTCGCATAAATCGACTCCACCCACACGCACGGTTTGTCCACGCGAAGCACCATGTAGCCCACGGCCTCCCTGCCCTCGAGCGCGAGATAAACCGGATAACCTCCGCCGATATAGGAAAGGTACTCCTCATGCGCCGCATGCATGTCCACCTCGGCGTCCGCGCGCTTGAGGCGCGAAAGATCCACGCGAAAACGCGCGATAAGCGGTGCGATCAGCGCGGCGTGTTCGCGCGCGGCGGGTATAATCTCCAACAATGCCATCACTCCCTTGTCATTTCAAAACGCACGTCATGTATTCTACCACTCTTGCGCGCGCGCTTCAAGGCGCAAAAAACGCTTTATAAACCGCCTGATATTGTTAATAATCGTTGACGAAACGCGCAGAACCATTGTCAAATTGCGCCGGAGCGGCTAAAATGAAGCATACCTTTCGACTAAACCGGCATCACCGGAGGACATGATTTGGGCAACCGATTGAAAAAAACGATACAGCGCATGGTAAAACATACCGTGCTCTCCATAAGGAAATTCCAAGCTTCGTGGCGCCGCGCTCCCTTGAGGAAGCGCACGTTGCTTGCGGGCTCCGCCGCGGGCGCGGCGGTCACGCTTGTGGCGCTCATCATCATACTCGCCTCCTCCGGCAAGGCCGAGGCGGGTACGCCTGGCGCGACGGACAGGAACGGCTCCGCACTGCTCTCCAACGCGGAGAACCTGGGCACGCAGGGGTATGTGGACATCACGCCCACGCCCACGCCAATCCCCACGGCGACGCCCACGCCAATCCCCACCCCTACCCCCACGCCCGACCCGACGCTCAAAAAGGGCATGGAGAGCGAGGAGGTCAGGGAGCTCCAGCTTCGCCTGATCGATCTTGGCTATCTTGAGTTGGACGAACCCACCCTGAAATTCGGCCCCGCGACGGAAGGCGCTGTCATGCGCTTCCAGCGGCAGGTCAACTTCACGGAAGCGCTCGGCCTCACGCTCGACATAGACGGCATCGCGGGTCTCAAGACATTGGAATTGATCTATAGCGACAGCGCGCCCAAATACTGCGTGCTCTTCGGCATGGAAGGCGACGATATCGAAGATCTACAGCAGCAGCTCAAGGACCTCGGCTACATGAGCCAAGTCACCGGCTACTACGGGGAGACGACGGTTGAGGCGCTCAAATCCTTCCAGTCGGAGAATAAGCTTTCCGCGGACGGTATGTGCGGGCCGAAGACCTTCACCCTGCTCTACAGCGACGACGCGAAGGAAAGCCCCAACAAGCGCAAGGAAGCACGCACGACGGCCAACATCGACAAGATGATTTCCACGGCGAAGGATCAGCTCGGCGACCCGTACATACTGGGCAAAAGGGGTCCCAGCAGCTTCGACTGCTCCGGATTGGTGTACTACTGCCTCAATCAGGCGGGCAGCAACCGCAGGCGGCTCACCGCGGCGGGCTACGCGGGCGTTTCCGACTGGGAAAAAATCTCGAGCATCTACAACCTCAAGAAGGGCGATTTGATCTTCTTCTACAGCGACAATTTCTCCAAGATCGGGCATGTGGGCATCGTCATCAACAACAGCGGGGAAATGATCGACGCCTCCTCCGGCAAGGGCAAGGTCGTGCGCAGGGACTATCTCACAAGCTACTGGAAAGAGCATTTCTATTGCGGCAGGAGGCCCTGGTAATGCAAAAAAACCTTTTGATTCAAAATCTGCGCGCCGTCGTCACCTGCGACGGCGCGAACAATGTATTCACCGATTGCGACATGCTCATACGGGACGGCATCATCGCAAAAATCGGAAAAGGCATCGAAGCGCCCGAAGGATGCGAAGTCCTTTCCGGCGCGCACATGCTCTGCTATCCCGGACTCGTCAACACGCACCACCACCTCTACCAGTGCTTTTCAAGGAACCTGCCCGACGTGCAGAACATGGAGCTTTTCGACTGGCTGCGCGCGCTCTACGAGGTGTGGAAGAACCTGGATAAAAACGTTGTGCGCTACTCCGCCCTCACCGCGCTGGGCGAGCTTGCGAAAAACGGCTGCACAACGTGCTTTGACCACCATTACGTCTTCCCCCGCGCGGCCGGGGATTTGATTATCGACGAACAGTTCAGCGCGGCGTCTGAGCTTGGGATGCGCTTTACCGCCTCGCGCGGGAGCATGGACCTTTCCAGAAAGGACGGCGGGTTGCCGCCGGATTCCGTGGTGCAGAGCATCGACGAAATACTTGCTGACAGCGCGCGCCTCGTTGCGGCCTACCACGACCCCGCCTTCGGCTCCATGCGCCAGATCGCCCTCGCGCCGTGCTCGCCCTTCTCCGTCTCGGGCGAGTTGATGAAGCAAAGCGTACTGCTCGCGCGCTCCCTGGGCGTGCGGCTGCACACGCATCTTGCGGAAACGGCGGATGAGGAAAAGTACACGCTTGAGCGCTTCAACATGCGCCCGCTCGACTATATGGAATCCCTCGGCTGGCTCGGGCCGGACGTGTGGTACGCGCACGGCATCCATTTCAACGATGGGGAAATCGCCCGCCTCGCGTCCTCCGGCACGGGCGTCGCCCACTGCCCCATTTCCAACATGAAGCTCTCCTCCGGCGTGGCGCGCGTGCCCGATATGCTGCGCGCGGGCGTCAAGGTTGGCCTCGCGGTAGACGGTAGCGCCAGCAACGACGGCTCCAACCTGATGGAGGAAATGCGCGTGGGTTATCTGCTGCATCGCCTCGCATGGGGAAAGCGCGCGCCCTCGGGCTACGACATGCTCAAGCTCGCGACCGTCGGCAGCGCAAGCCTGCTCGGAAGGAGCGACATCGGCTCCCTGGAAGCGGGCAAGTGCGCGGACATGTTCCTCATCGACGCAAGGCGGCTGGAGCTTGTGGGCGTAAATTTCGACCCAAAAAGCGTTTTCGGCACGGTGGGTGTGAAGGGCGGCGTGGACTATACCATCGTCGGCGGCAACATCATCGTGAAGGACGGAAAGCTCGCCAACATCGACGAGCAAGCGCTCTCCCAAAAGGCCAACGAGGTCATGGAAGGGTATATCGCAAACGCGTGAAACTCTTCGCGCATCATAGGAAAAACAGCATCACATTTCGTATATTCTTACGGCGCGGTTGAAAATATCCCGCGCCTCAACTATAATAGCCATGGCAACACAGAAAAAATATCATACGGAGGGGCACAATGGTACAGTTTGAACTCATCCGCAAAACGGATCCCGACATAGCGCACGCGATGGAGCTTGAGCTCGCGCGCCAGCGCGACCATCTGGAATTGATCGCGTCCGAAAACTTCGTTTCCGAAGCCGTGATGGCGGCGATGGGCAGCCACCTGACCAACAAGTACGCCGAGGGCTATCCCGGCAAGCGCTATTACGGCGGGTGCGAGTGCGTGGACATCGTGGAGAACATCGCGCGCGAGCGCGCCTGCAAGCTTTTCGGCTCGGAGCACGCCAATGTGCAGCCCCATTCCGGCGCGCAGGCGAACCTTGCGGTGTACTTCTCCCTGCTCGAGCACGGGGATACCATACTGGGCATGAGTCTAAGTAACGGCGGCCACCTCACCCACGGCAGTCCCGTGAACATGAGCGGCAAGTACTATCACGTCGTGCCCTACGGCGTGCGCCCCACGGATGAGCAGATCGATTACGACCAGGTGCGCGCCCTTGCGCTTGAGCATAAGCCCAAGATGATCGTCGCGGGCGCGTCGGCCTATCCGCGCGCCATAGACTTTGCGAGGTTCCGCGAGATCGCCGACGAGGTAGGCGCCCTCTTCATGGTGGACATGGCGCACATCGCGGGCCTCGTGGCCGCGGGCCTCCACATGAACCCCGTGCCCTATGCGGACGTTGTGACCACCACCACGCACAAGACGCTACGCGGCCCGCGCGGCGGCATGATACTCTGCCGCGAGCAGTTCGCAAAGCAGATCGACAAGGGCATTTTCCCCGGCACGCAGGGCGGCCCGCTCATGCACATCATCGCGGCCAAGGCCGTGTGCTTTGAGGAAGCGCTGCAGCCCTCCTTTAAGGACTATCAGACGCGCGTCGCGAAAAACGCCAAGGCGCTGGCCGCGGGCCTTTCCGCGCGCGGCGTGAAGCTCGTTTCCGGCGGCACGGACAATCACCTCATGCTCGTCGACCTCGGCGCGGACGGGCGCACAGGCAAGGAGATCGAGGCGCTGCTCGACGCGGCAAACATCACCGTCAACAAGAACACCGTGCCCACCGAAACGCGCAGCCCCTTCGTCACCAGCGGCATACGCATCGGCACGCCCGCCGTCACCACGCGCGGGCTCAACGAAGCGGATATGGACGCCGTCGCAGGCTTTATCGCCGCCGTCATAGAGCGCGGCGAGGACGCTGTGACCGAGGTGAAAGCGGGCGTCATCGCGCTGACCAAAAAATACCCGATGTACGAATAACCAATTGCAGGCAAAAGACCCCGTCCTCATTGGACGGGGTCTTTTTTGCGCGCGCAAAACGAATGGCAAAAGCGAATATTAACACGAATATATTCCGATATTCCCGTTGACAATGCTCACATGCGGTGCTATATTATTCATGAAATCCGACTAATACGGTAGGAATTGAGGTGAAGCGATCGTGATGCTCTCGACAAGGGGCCGGTACGGGCTCAAGGCGATGGTGGATCTCTCCATGGCCTACGGGCGGACAAGGCTGAGCACGGCATCCCTCGCGCAGCTTCAGGGGATCAGCGACACGTATCTTGAGCAGCTTGTGAGCGCGCTCAAGAAGGCGGGGCTCATCGTGTCCACGCGCGGCGCGCAGGGTGGCTATGCGCTTGCGCGTGCGCCGGAGAACATCACGGTTAACGAGGTGCTCGCCGCGCTCGAGGGGGACACCACGCTCATCGACTGCGTGAGCGCGACCAAGGTGGACTGCGTGAACGCCTGCACCTGCTCGGCGAGGCCGCTGTGGCTCAAGCTCCAGTCGCGCATCAACGAAGTGCTCGATTCCACGACATTGAAGGATATGGCGGACGACTACAGAACACAGCTTGAAAGGGGATCCAATGAGGAAAATCTATCTTGACAACGCCGCCACCACGGCGCTCTCGCCCAAGGCGCTTGAGGCGATGATGCCCTACCTGATCGATATATACGGCAACGCGTCCAGCCCACACGCTTTCGGGCAGGAGGCGCGGCGCGGCGTGGAAGCCGCGCGCGAGAAGGTGGCTTTCGCCATAGGCGCGGCGCCCAGCGAAATTATCTTCACGGGCGGCGGCACGGAAAGCGACAACACCGCGCTCTTTGGAGTTGCCGAAAATTATAAAAAGAAGGGCAACCACATCATCACCACGAATGTGGAGCACCACGCCATATTGCACACGGCCCAGGCACTGGAAAAGAAGGGCTATAAGGTCACCTACCTGCCCGTGGACGAATACGGCCTCGTGACGCCCGAGCAGGTCGCCGCCGCCATAACGGACGAGACCATACTCGTCACCATCATGTTCGCCAACAACGAAGTAGGCACCGTCATGCCCATACCGGAAATCGCAAGGGTCTGCCATGAGAAGGGCGTGCTGCTCCACACGGACGCGGTGCAGGCCGTGGGGCACATCCCCGTGAACGCGCACGAGATGGGCATAGACATGCTCTCCCTCTCCGCGCACAAGTTCCACGGCCCCAAGGGCGTGGGCGCGCTCTACGTCAAAAAAGGCGTGCGGGTACCCGCCTACATCATCGGCGGCGAGCAGGAGAAGGGCCGCCGCGCCGGCACGGAAAACGTGGCGGGCATCGTGGGCCTCGGCGCGGCCATAGAGCTTGCCGTCAACAACATGAAGGAAAGCGCCGAGAGGATGACGAAGCTTCGCGACAAGCTCATCGCCGGCGTCATCGAGAGCATCCCGCACGTCCAGCTCAACGGACATCCGGCAAAGCGCCTGCCCAACAACGCGAACGTGAGCATCAACTTTATCGAGGGCGAATCGATCTTGCTCATGCTCGACATGAACGGCATCGCCGCGTCCTCCGGCTCCGCGTGCACGAGCGGCTCGCTCGACCCGTCCCACGTGCTGCTGGCGCTTGGCCTCTCCCACGAGGTGGCGCACGGGTCGGTGCGTTTGACGCTTGGGGATGATACAACCGAGGAAGATATCGATTACACCATTAAAACGCTCACCGAGGTCGCGGCGAAGCTGCGCCACATGAGCCCGCTTTGGAAAGAGTCCGCAAAATAAGGAGGATCGGGTTATGTATACGGAAAAAGTACTGGATCATTTCTCCCACCCGCGCAACATGGGCGAGATGGAGGATGCGAACGGAATGGGGATGGTTGGCAACGCTAAGTGCGGCGACATCATGCAGATGTTCCTCAAAATCAGCGACGATGGCATCATAGAGGACGTTTCCTTCAAGACCTTCGGCTGCGGCGCGGCGATTGCGACGTCGTCCATGGCCACGGAGCTCATCAAGGGCAAGTCCGTTGGCGACGCGCTCAAATTGTCGAACTCAGCCGTCGTGGAGGCGCTCGAAGGGCTGCCCCCGCAGAAGATACACTGTTCCGTGCTCGCGGAGGAGGCCGTCAAGGCCGCCATCGAGGATTACTACACGCGGCGCGGCGAGCCCATTCCCGCGGGCATCGCGCACAAGAGCGTCGAGCACTGAGCGCCGCGGAGGGAAAGTCATGGAGTTCCTCCGACTTTCGCCCGGCTTTTGCGTCGCACCTTGTCAACGATAATTGTGATTACAATCATTTCCATGAGCAAGCGCGCTTTTTCGTGGGAAAGCTAGATTTAGCTTACCGCATGAAAGGAGCGAATTCATGAAGACGATTACCTTTGTGGCGGGTCTCGCCGCGGGTATGGCAGTGGCTACAGCTGCCGTGACCGCGATGTACCCCGATGTGTCGCGAAGATTGCTGCGCGATTCAAAAAAGATGTGGCGGAACGGAAAAAGGACGGCAATGCGGTGGGGCGATATGCTCACCTAAGGCCCGAAAAGTGGCGCAAAAGCCACTTTTTGATTTTCCCGCAAATTTTAAATTCGGCGCGCCGCTATTTTCTTTCCCGCGTCCATCTGTTATAATTTGTATATGCTCGAAACAGGAGGCGCCCCGGTATGACCGACCATACGAACGAAACCATGTATTTTCGCATGCCGCGCGAGGACAACAAGGCCAGCGAGGTGCTCATGAGTGTGTATGCTTCCATGCGCGAGCGCGGCTACGATCCGGTCAACCAGATCGTCGGCTACCTCATCTCGGGGGACCCGACCTACATCACAAGCTATAACAACGCGCGCTACCACATCTGCAGCCTGGAGCGGGACGAGCTGCTCGAGGAGCTCGTGCGCTTCTACGTGCGCGCGCAGGACGCGGCCAAAGCCGAGGACAACGGCAACGCATAATCAATTGCGCGAAGTATTGCGGCGCGGCCTTTTGACCGCGCCGTTTTAAGGAGTTCATATGAAACGCGTACTCGCCCTCGACGTGGGAGATAAAAGGATCGGCATCGCCGTGAGCGATCCGCTGGGCATCACCGCCCAGGGGCTTGAAACCTATACGCGCACGGGGGACGACGCGGCGGACGTTTCCTACCTCATCGCGCTCGCGAAGAAGTACGCGCCCGTGCGGCTTTTGTTCGGCATGCCGCGCAACATGGACGGCAGCTACGGCTTCCAGGCCGAAAAAGTCAAACAATTCGCCGAGGCCGTTTTGGCAAATTGGGATGGAGAGCACGCCTTCATCGACGAGCGGCTCACCACCGTATCCGCCGAGCGCGCGCTCGAGGAGGCGGAACTCGATTGGCGGGAGCGCCGCAAGGTGGTGGACAAGGTCGCCGCCGCCATCATACTGCGCGCGTATCTCGACTCGAACCCCACGCTGTAACCCCTACACATCCGCTCCAAAGGAGGATTTGCAATGAACGAAACGGTTCAAGTCATCATCGGCGTACTGATCCCCCTCGTCGGCACAATGCTGGGCGCAGCGGCGGTGTTCATGTTCCGCCGTGAAATAGGAAATAAGCTCCAGAAGCTGCTTTTAGGCTTTGCCTCCGGCGTGATGATCGCGGCGAGCGTGTTTTCCCTGCTGCTGCCCGCCATCAACATGGCGGCGGAACAGGGCGTGACCGAGTGGGTGCCCGCGCTCGTGGGCTTCCTCGTGGGCGTCGGCTTCCTGCTGCTGCTCGACACGCTCATCCCCCACCTGCACGTCAATTCAACCGACCCGGAGGGCCGCCCGTCAAAACTCAGCAAATCCGCCATGCTGCTTTTCGCGGTGACGCTGCACAACATCCCCGAGGGCATGGCCGTGGGCGTGGTGTTCGCGGGCGTACTCGCGGGCAACACAGGCATAACGCTTGCCTCCGCCTTCGCGCTCTCCATCGGCATCGCGCTGCAGAATTACCCCGAGGGCGCGATCATCTCCGTGCCGCTTCGCGCAAACGGTTTGTCGCGCACACGCGCTTTCATTTACGGCACGCTCTCCGGCGTGGTGGAACCCGTCGGCGCGCTTTTGACGATACTTCTCACCAGCATCATGGTGCCGATACTGCCCTATCTTCTCTCCTTCGCGGCGGGCGCAATGATTTACGTCGTCGTCGAGGAGCTCATCCCCGAATCGCAGCAGGGCGAGCACAGCAACATCGGAACCATCGGCGCGGCGCTCGGTTTCGCGCTGATGATGGTGCTCGACGTGGCGCTCGGATAAGCGCGGAACACGCCGATTTCAGGGTTGACAAGCGATGTTGGAGCAAGTATAATATCCCTTGCGGTTCGAAAAAAATCGCATCCCCGCGGTCATGGCGGAATTGGCAGACGCGTACGTTTGAGAGGCGTATGGGCAACCGTATGAGTTCAAGTCTCATTGACCGCACCAAACAAAAACAGGCTGAGAGGCCTGTTTTTTGTTTGGCCTATGAAGTTGAAGAGACTTGAACAGTCTGCATATCTACAACGCTGAAAAAACGATGACATACACATATTTGTGATGAAATTGTTAAGGCAAACGGCCAAAACCGCAAAAGTCCTGAATAATTTAAAATTATTTCCGCCATTTTTTGGATTATGGCTAATAAAATCAAAACATTTTTCTGTTAAGCTTGATATGAATCAAATTAGATGTGTGCCGATCTTCAAAATCCTATCGAAAAATTCATGTAAAGGGAGGTTTCGCAATGAGTGGCAAAAACGGCAGATGCATGTGTCAGGAAAACGACGACGAGCACCCATTCGCACAGCTCGACCCCATCATCGACCTTTACAAGGATAAGGAAGGAAGCCTTATTCAGATTCTCCACATCGCGCAGGAACTCTACGGCCACCTATCCCTTGAGCTGCAGGAGCATATCGCGGGCGGGCTGAACAAACCGCTCTCCGAGATCTCCGGCGTTGTAACCTTTTACTCTTTCTTCTCGACCCAACCGCGCGGAGAGCATATCATCCGCGTCTGCCTCGGCACGGCGTGCTATGTCCGCGGCGGCAGAAAGATCGTTGAAGCCTTGCAGAAAACACTCGGCGTCGATATAGGCGAAACGACCGCGGACGGCAAGTTCACGTTCGAGGTCGCCCGCTGCATCGGCGCATGCGGGCTGGCGCCCGCGATGATGATCGACAACGTCGTTTACAAGCAGGTGAACATCAATAAGCTGGACAGCATCCTGTCGCGTTATTGAAGGAGGTGAAAAATGTGGATGAGGTAAAAATCAGGAACATCGCGGACCTTGAACGAATCAAGGAAACATACGATGAAAAGACGGCTTCCTGCCGGTATCAGGTGCTCGTTTGCAGCGGCGCGGGCTGCGTTTCCTCGAACTGCGGGCAGGTCAGGGACGCGGTTAACGACGAGCTGCACAATCTGGGCATACAGGATCAGGTGCTGCTTCGGGAGACCGGATGCATAGGCACCTGCGCCGCAGGCCCTGTCATGCTGATTCTTCCGGAGCGGATCTTTTATACGAAACTCACGCCGGAAACCGCAAGGCAGGTCATCAAAGCGCATCTGGTTGACGGAAAAATCCTCACCGAGCACACTTTCTACGACTATTCGCTCAAGCAGCACATCCCGAAGATCGACGACATCGATTTCTTCAAGGAACAGGTCAGAATTGCTCTTCGCAACTGCGGCGTAATCGAATACGGCAGCCTGGACGCTTATGTCAGCAAGGACGGCTATCTCGCCGCAGCCAAGGCGTTCACGCAAAAGAGCCCGCAGGAAGTCATCGACGAGGTGAAGCGCTCCGGCATGCGCGGGCGCGGCGGCGCGGGTTTCCCGACCGGCGTGAAATGGCAGGCCGGGCATGACGCCGCAGGCGAGCGCAAGTTCATCGTCTGCAACGCGGACGAAGGCGACCCCGGCGCGTTTATGGACAGGAGCATTCTCGAGGGCGACCCCCATACCGTGATAGAGGGCATGATGATCGGCGGTTACGCCATCGGCGCGAACATGGGCTATGTTTACGTGCGCGCCGAGTACCCCATTGCGGTCGAGCGGCTGACAAAAGCCATAGAGGACGCCAGACGGCGCGGCGTGCTCGGAAAAAATCTGTTCGGAAGCGGATTCGACTTTGACCTCGATATCCGCATCGGCGCGGGCGCGTTCGTATGCGGCGAGGAAACGGCGCTGATGGCCTCCATCGAAGGCTGCCGCGGCGAACCCCGCCAGAAGCCGCCGTTCCCGTTCCAATCCGGTTTGTTCCAGTCGCCGACGATTATCAACAACGTGGAAACCTTTGCGAGCATTCCCGAAATCCTGCTCAAGGGCGGCGATTGGTACGCGGGCTTCGGCACGGAAAAGAGCAAGGGCACCAAGGTATTCGCGCTGGCTGGCGACGTCGTCAATACGGGCATCATCGAAGTGCCCATCGGCAAGCCTCTCGGGGACATCCTTTTCAACATCGGCGGCGGCATGCGCGACAAGAAGAGATTTAAGGCCGCACAGATCGGCGGCCCTTCCGGCG
The DNA here is from genome assembly GCA_023393045.1 of Bacillota bacterium. GTDB lineage: Bacteria > Bacillota > Clostridia > Christensenellales > CAG-138 > Phil1. Next base: position 20,504 of record JAEWMV010000240.1, read on the forward strand.
GCTGCGTCACGCGGGATAATCTGAATACGCCGACCGATTACGAGTCGCTCCAGAAACTCGGCGCAATCATGGGCTCCGGCGGCCTCATCGCCATGAACGAGGATGCTTGCATGGTGGATACCGCAAGGTTCTTCATGGACTTCATCCGGGATGAATCCTGCGGCAAATGCGCGGCATGCCGCATCGGCACGACGCGCATGCTGGAGATACTCGAGCGCATCACGCAGGGCAAGGGCGAGGAAGGCGACATCGAGCTGCTCGAGGAGCTGGGCGAGGCCATCAGCGACACCGCCATGTGCGGATTGGGGCAGACGTCGCCCAACCCGGTGCTTTCCACCATCCGGTATTTCCGCGATGAGTATGAGGAGCATATCCGCGACAAATACTGCCGGGCGAGCGTGTGTGCTTCCCTGTTCATTTCACCGTGCGAAAACACATGCCCCGCGAACATCAACGTTCCGGGATACATCCGGCTGATCGCGGCGGGCAGGTTCGCTGACGCGTATAATCTCATCCGCCAGGAAAACCCCTTCCCCGCCGTCTGCGGACGCATCTGCACGCATCCCTGTGAGGATAAGTGCCGCAGGCGTACGCTTGACGAGGCCATCGCCATCTGTGAATTGAAACGCTTTGCCGCGGATTATGCCTATAAGAACGAAAAGCCATACGCGCAGGACGTTGTTTTCCCCAGGAACGGAAAACGGGTCGCCATCATCGGCGGGGGTACGTCAGGTCTCACCTGCGGGTACTACCTGGTTCGTATCGGCTACGACGTGGATGTTTTTGAGTCGGAGTCCGTGGCGGGCGGCGTGCTCGCCTTTGGCATACCGGAATACCGGCTGCCCAAGAAGGTGCTCCAGCACGAAATCGACCTGATCGCGCAGGCCGGCGTCAACATTCACCTCAACACCGAAATCGGCAAGGACATTACGTTTAAAGCGCTTCAGCTGCAATACGACGCCATCTACGTGGCGACGGGCACGCAGTTCCCGGAAAAGGTCAATATTCCGGGCGAAAACCTAACCGGCGTGATACATGGCATCAACTTCCTCAAAAGCGTCAACCTGAACCAGCAGGTCGATATCGGCAAAACGGTGGCAATCATCGGCGGAGGCAACACGGCCGTCGATTCCGCCCGCACGGCAATCAGGCTGGGCGCCGAAAAGGTGATCATCCTGTACAGGAGAACGCGGGATGCCATGCCCGCATACGCGCAGGAGGTTCAGGCTGCCATCGAGGAGGGCGTCGAGCTTATGGAACTGGTCGCTCCGCTGCGGTTCATCGGGAGCAGAGGCGGCAAAGTGAAAGGGATCGAATGCCAGCGCATGGAACTGGGCGACTTCGACAAAAACGGAAGGCGAAAAGCCGTACCTGTCGAAAATTCCAACTTCGTTATCAATGTGGATTCCGTCATCCCGGCGGTCAGCCAGTATTCCGATTTGCCCTTTATTAAAAAGAGCGAAATCGGCGTTACCCCCTGGGGTACGTTCATCATCGATGAAAAAACCATGATGACCACGATGGAGGGCGTATTCGCCGGCGGCGATGTCGCCCGCGGGCCGGATACCGTCATACGGGCGATCGCGGACGGCAAGCAAGCGGCCATCTCCATCGACAAGTATCTGGGCGGCAGAGGAAAGTTGAACAAAGGCGCGCCGATCGAAGTGCCCGACAACTTCAGCGACGATGAGTTTGTCGAGCACAACCGCTTTTCAATCGATGAGCTCGATCCCGACAAACGCAAGAATTCTTTTGACGAGGTCGAT
>JAEWMV010000241.1 GCA_023393045.1 Bacillota bacterium
GTCAACAACGAGCCTTATCATAAATAGCGCGCGGTGGACGAAGCCGCGCCTTCGTGGTAAAATCACTTGATATGGATACCATCACAAACATGAATCCAACGAATCGGGAAAAACGCGCCGCGTGACGCCGCATCCCGCTGATTTTTAGGAGGCGCGCCATGCGTTTTTGTCCGCTTTACAGCGGTTCGTCGGGCAACGCCGCGTATGTTGCGGGCGGCGGGGTCAGGCTGCTTGTGGACGCGGGCCTTCCCGGAAGGAAAATCGCCGCCGCGCTGCGCGCGCGGGGGGAGGAGCCGACTTCCGTGGACGGTCTGCTCGTCACCCACGACCACAGCGACCACATCGCGGGCGTGGGCGTTTTCGCGCGCAAATTCGGCGTGCCAATCTACGCCAACGAGCGCACGTGGGAAGCTATGCTGCCCTTCATCGGCAAAATGAAGCCCGAACTGATGCGCGTGTTTGAGACGGGGCGGGATTTTTATATCGGCGGCCTCAACGTATACCCCTTCCCCACGCCGCACGACGCGGCGGAGTCCGTGGGTTATGCCATATCGGACGGGGAAAGAAAGCTCACCGTCATGACGGACATCGGCTACTTTAACGACGATCTGTTTGCCGCCGCCGCGGGCAGCGCGCTCGTGATGATCGAATCCAATCACGATGTGGATATGTTGAAGGCCGGGCATTACCCCTATCCCCTCAAGCGGCGCATACTGGGACCGGAGGGGCACCTCTCCAACGATTCCTGCGCCGAGGCGCTCATTCGCCTGTACGCCACGGGCGTGCGCCGCGCGGTGCTCGCACATTTGAGCGATGAGAACAACGTGGAGGCCCTCGCCATGGAAACCGTGCGCCAGGCGCTTCGCGAGGCGGACATTCCCGACGCGGATTTCCTTCTTACCCTTGCCCACAGGGATTGCGTGGGCGAGATCATGGAAATATAGCCCTTTATTTATGAGGGGTTCTTTATGATATAGATAGCGCAATCCTTGGATTGACCCTTTGCGTTTGTAATCATATTTTCTTCAATATGGTCCTTTCGCATCCCCGCCTTTTCCATAACTCTGCCTGAAGCCGGGTTGTCCGTATTATGAGCGGCACTGATTTCATGAACTTTAACGAGATTGAATGCAAAGTCCAGCACCGCTTTTAATGCTTCTGTTCCGTAGCCTTTGTTCCACCAGCTATACCCGAATTCGTACCCTACGCAGCATTTCATTTCGTTAGGGTCAAAATCGTAAAGGTCTGTTAACCCAATCAATTCTTTGCTTTCATTTAGTTCAATTCCCCAACTGTAGAAAAAGGGATTTTCATATTGACTGATGATTTCCTGAACCATAGCAAGTGTTTCTCCAGGATTTTCATGACCTTTGGCCAGGTTGTCAGTTACTCTTTCGTCGGATTTGAGATTTGAATAAATGGACGGAACGTCATCTAGGGTAATTCTTCTTAAAGTAAGCCTATTTGTGGTGATTGTAACGGTTTTAATCCCCATGCTTTTCTCCATAATTCTGCAATGTTGATTCTGCGGCCTTTGCTTAAATATGATTGATTCGGATAGCCCGGGCGGATATGGAACCCGCTCCTACATATTGAGGTTCAACCTCGCGGCAAGCTTATCGAACTCCCCGGCGAAACGTTCGGGGAGCTTTGTTTTGCCCGCGATGAACCACACGAGCTCCGCCATCAGCACGCCCGTGGGCACGTCCACGATGACGTGCTGCTTGACGAGCAGGGTCGTGGGGAGTATCAAAAGGGCAAGCAGGAAGTTCGTCACCCGGATCCACTTTTTGACCCGCTCCTGCTTATACACGAGCCGCCAGCACATCCAGCCCATGAAACAGTGCAGCGAGGGCAGGCAGCGCGAGGGCTCGTCTATGCCGAACACCATGTGCATGAGTTTGGCGAAAAAACCGTCGTTGTCATTTTGCGGCGGGCGCGTATAGGTCGTGGGGAAGGCGAAGAAGATGATGAAAATCGTCAGAAAGCCCATCATCAGCGCCGCGGTGAAGCGGCCCATCTGTTCCCGTCCGAGCATGGGCGCGAGCAGGTAGCAGTATCCCCATTCGATGAACACCAGCACATACGGAATGATGAATACGGGCGCGAAGGGGATAAGGTGATCGACGGGCAGCGTGATGTCGTGCAGCGTCAGAAGCCCCGTGAATATCGTGGGCACAAGGTAGGTGAAAAGCTGCAGCGCAAACATGAGCGCGGCGTAGAGCAGGCTCCTTTTGTTAAAAGGGGCGGTGATGCTAAGCTGTTTTATTTCCATGGGGCTATCTTAACATCCCGGGTGAATTTTATGCAAGCCGCTTATTCGCGCGGAAGTTCCACGTACGCGTCCCTTGTGTAGAAAGCGCGCACAATGTTCGCGCGTTTGAAAAAGCCCTGCTTTCGCTCCATGCCCCTGGCGCAGGGCAGGCCCATCTGTTCGTAAATGCGGTATTGCGCATTCAGGTTTTGCGTGAATTTGCCGTAATCCCGCGCGGCGTCGCGGCTCCAGGCAAGCTCGCCCGCGGCGGCGAGGCGGGGCAGCAGGTTGAAAAAGAGCTTATTTTCATCCTCCACCCACTCCGTCCACATGGCGCACTCAAGTCCCAGCACGCGCGAAGCGGCCTCCTTGGAGACGCCCTTTGGCAGCACGCGGTAGCTATATGTCTTTTCAAGCGGCGTCATGGCGTACGGGTAATCGAAATACAGGTGGTTGAAGCCGCTCATGATCGCGCGCCCGCCCGCCTCAAGGTGCGCGGCAGTGCGCTTTTCGCCCTCTATGGCGGGGGGCGTCCAATGCTGGCAGATGAACGCCTTGCCCGTGGTGCCCGCCATGCCGTCGTTCCAGATGATGGCCTCTTTTCCGATCTCCTCAAGGTGCTTGCGCATGCGCTCAAGCATATAGCCCTGCAACTCCCGCTCGTCGGATAAACCCAGCTCATGAAGCTTTGCCTGGCATTTTGGGCACTTCTTCCATTCGCGCTTCACGGCCTCATCCCCGCCGAGATGGAAATAGGGCGCGGGGAACAATTCTGCGATTTCATCTATGAGAGCGGTGAGAAAGTCATAGACATTCTCCTCCCCCGCGCAGAGTATGTGCGCGGAAAAATCCTTGATGCCGTAGTTGGTAGCGACCTCGGTTGCCCGCCCGTCGCAGGCAAGCGCCGGATAGGCGGCGAGGATGGCGCTCGTATGCCCCGGCATGTCGATTTCGGGTACGATCATGATGCCGCGCGCGCCCGCGTAGGCGACGAGGCTTTTTATCTCTGCCTTCGTATAGAAGCCGCCGTGGGGGATGTTGTCCTGCACCTCGCCATGCCCGCGCTTGACGGCGCTGCTCTTTCGCCATGCGCTTACGGAATTGAGCTTGGGGAAGCGCTCGCTTTCGATTCTGTAGCCCTGATCGTCGGAAAGGTGCAGATGAAGCGTGTTGAATTTATAGAGCGCCAGCGCGTCGATGAGCTTTTCAAGCGTTGAAACGGGGAAGAAATGGCGGCATACGTCCATGCTCAATCCCCGCCAGGAAAAGCGCGGCGCGTCCTCAATTTCGCAATGGGGCAGCGCGTTTTTTGAGGCGAAAAGCTGCCGCAGCGTCGCCGCGGCGTGCACCGCGCCCGGTATGCCGGAGGCTGCGACCTGCGCGCCGGACGCGTCTATATCCAGCTTGTATGCCTCTTCGGGCAGCGACGCGTCATAAAGGAAGCGTATCTGCGCCCCCTCGCCATCCGATGACAGCATGGGCAAAAGCGTGCGGATGCCCTCTTTCGCGCCCGAAAGCGCGTCCTCCGTGGAAAAGGAAGCGTTTTCCGGCAGAATAAAGCTGCCTTCGTTCCATTTTGCTTTGTTCGGCGCGGGCGTGATCATAGGCGATACCTCCGGCGATGTGCTAAGCCTATTATAGCGCAGAATTCCCCCGCATGGTATACTCAAGCCAGCAAGAATACGGGAGGCGAAGCATGTTCGATTTCATATCAAAACGCATTTTGCCGCTGCCAAAGCTTGAGCAGCTCGGGAGCTTCCTCTTCGTCGGCCCCCATCCGGACGACATCGAGGTGGGCTGCGCGCCCACGGTGAAAAAGCTGACCGACGCGGGCAAGCACGTCGTTTTCCTCGTGGTGACGGACGGGCGCATGGGCACGGCGGACGCGTCCCTCTGGGGCGACAGGCTCGCCGCCCTGCGCAGGGAGGAAGCCAAAGAGTCCGCAGCGCTGCTTGGCGTAAAGGAAGTCGTCATGCTCGATTACGCGGACGCGGGCAGCTACACTGCAGACGAGTGCGCGAGAAAAATTGCTTTGGAGATTGCGCGCATCAAGCCCGCCGCCGTGTTTGCGCCCGACCCGGACGTCGTGAGCGAGTTCCACGCGGACCATATCAAAACGGGGCAGGCGGTGAAATACGCCTCCTGCATGGTTCCGTTTGAATCGGTGATGCAAAGCCTCGGCGGGAAGGATTTCCATTCGCCCGAGGTCTATGCGTTCTACAATACAAACAGGCCGAATTCATATATCCGCGTCGGGAAATACTTTCCCTTGCGCGAAAAGGCGCTTTTGTGCCACAAAAGCCAGTTTGACGAAAAGGCCGCGCACGACATCGCGCTCTATTACAGGCTGCGCTCGATTCGCCTCGGCTTATTCCGCCGCTTCGGCCTGTGCGACGGGTACCGTGCCGTGACGCCCGCGCGTTCCCATTGTTTTCCCGAGGCCGCGCGCTGGTAAACCGGTTGAATTTCCTTTGACAATCGCGCACGCGTGGTATATGATAAGCAAGGGCCATAAGTGGATATAATCGATATTAATATCGATATAATTATAGATTATGGTTGATGCGAAACGGACAACGGAGGACGCAATGAGAGACGAGTACGATGTGATCATAGTGGGCGCAGGCCCGGCGGGCATTTTCACCGCGCTGGAGCTGCTGGATAAAAAGGACGATATGAAGGTGCTGCTCATGGACAGCGGCAAGGCGATCACCAAGCGCGCCTGCCCCGCGCGGACCACGGGCAAGTGCGTCAACTGCGACCCCTGCGCCATCATGAGCGGCTGGGCGGGCGCGGGCGCGTTTTCGGACGGCAAGCTTTCCCTCTCGCATGAGGTGGGCGGCAACATCACGCAGTATATCCCGGCGGACGAGGCGCAAAAGCTCATCGACTACGCGGATTCCGTGTATGTCAGCTTCGGCGCGCCGGGCACGGTGCACGGCAGGAACGACCCGCGCGTGGCGGAAATCGCCTATGAAGCGAGCCGCCATAACATCCATCTCGTACGCTGCCCCGTGCGCCACATGGGCACGGAGTATTCCGCCAAGGTGCTGGGCAACATGTACGACCACCTGATGGAAAAGCGCGGCTTCACCTTTATGCCCTCCACCACCGCTAAGGAGATCATCACCGAAAACGGCGAGGCCGTGGGCGTGAAATATGTTTCCCCCACAGGCGATGGCGAAGCGTACGCACCTGCCGTCGTCGCCGCGCCCGGCCGCGGCGGGGCGCAGTGGCTGCAGGGCGAGGGCAAGCGGCTCGACATCGGCATGTCCAATAACGAAGTAGACATCGGCGTGCGCGTGGAGGTGCCGAATTCCATCATGGACCACCTCACAAAGCCGCTCTATGAGGCCAAGCTCGTCTATTATGCGGACACGTTTGAAAACCGCGTGCGCACCTTCTGCATGAACCCCGGCGGCCTCGTGAGCGAGGAGCATTACGAGGGCGGCATCGCCGTGGTCAACGGCCACAGCTATAACGACGATAAGCTGCGCACGGAAAACACCAACTTCGCCATGCTCGTGAGCACGCGCTTCACGCAGCCCTTCGGCGAGCCCATCAAATACGGCAACTACATCGCGCAGCTTGGCAACATGCTCACGGGCGGCGGCGTGATGGTGCAGCGCCTGGGAGATCTTCTCATGGGCCGGCGCACGGACGCCTCGCGCCTCGCCAAATCCACCACCATCCCTACATTGAAGACCGCAGTGCCGGGCGACCTTTCCTTCGTGCTGCCGCACAGGCATTTGACGAGCATCATCGAGGCGCTTCGTGCCATGGACAAGCTTGCGCCGGGCCTCAATTCGCGAAACACCTTGCTCTACGGCGTGGAGGTGAAGTTCTATTCCTCCAAGGTCAACGTGGACAAGCGCTTCCGCACGCGCGTGCCGGGGCTCTATGCCATCGGCGACGGGGCGGGCATCACGCGCGGCCTCATGCAGGCGAGCGTGACGGGCATCTGCGTGGCGCGGGACATTCTTAATAATTGAAAATTGAGAATTGACAACCGAAAAATCCCCGCCGTAGCGGGGATTTTTTGGGCTCTCCGTCAATAGTTGGGGTAGAGAGAAAATAGACTAAGATCAGCGGGCTGATTGCGGGAGAGCGATCAGCCCGCATTGTCGTTGACGG